>NZ_JBPXMB010000029.1:0-126919 GCF_051918945.1 Streptosporangium sp. LJ11 | reverse complement strand
GCTTCATGCACTGGCTTTTAACACACTGTTGAGTTCTCAAGAAACGGACGCGTACACCATCACCCTGACCCGACCAACCGGTCCGGCAGAACTCCGGGGCGTTCGTTCTGTTTTATTCTGTTCTTTCGTTGTGCCTTTATTCTTTCAGGTCCGCTTTTTCGTGTCAAACCGGCTTGTTTTGATCCGGTTGATTCGATCTGGCTGACCCTGCTGGAATTCCGGCGGCTCCGTTTCCAGAGCAACCCCTCTAACTTACCAGCCCTTGAGCGGCTCTGCGAACCGATCTTCGAGACCGTTGGTTTCAAAGGGGTTGTCGGAAAACACGACACAAGCCATACGGAAGTCACCGAAGTGATTGGAGTGGTTTGCGCCGGACCTTGCCGACGTCAAAAGATTAGCAGCCCCCGAAGACCGCTCGAGACGTAACGGCGAACCCCGCGGACGGGAAGCGGGAGGTGGGAAGCAGAAGGTGCCCCGGTCCGCGAGCGAAGCGAGCCGAACCGCCCAACCGTCCGATCCCACCGAGCCGGCCGAGCCGGGCAAGCGAGCGAACCGAACCGGCCGAAGCAACCGAGGCCGGCGGGCCGAACGAGCCGACCGCACCGGCCGAGCGGGTGGATCCGAACAGGCACCGGCGGAAACATAGACTCGGCGGAGTGAGCAGCCAGACGCCGCCGACGGCGAAGAAGGTTCCCAGCGAGCGCGTGCACCACGGGGACACCGTGGTCGATGACTACGCGTGGCTGACGGTCAAGGACGACCCGGATGTGGTGGCCTACCTGGAGGCGGAGAACGCCTACACGCAGGAGGCGACCGCCCACCTCAAGCCCCTGCAGGAGACGCTCTTCCAGGAGATCAAGGGACGCACCCTGGAGACCGATCTCTCGGTCCCCACCCGCAAGGGCGACTGGTGGTACTACTCGCGGACGGAGGAGGGCAAGCAGTACGGCCTCCAGTGCCGGGTGGCGGCGGACGGCGAGACGCCGCCCGAGGTGAAGGCCGGGGAGTCGCTTCCCGGCGAGGAGGTCCTGCTCGACGGCAACGAGCTCGCCGGAGACTCCGACTTCTTCTCGATCGGTACCAGCTCGGTCAGCCCCGACGGCACCCTGCTGGCCTACTCCACCGACTTCAGCGGCGACGAGCGCTTCACCCTGAAGGTGAAGAACCTCGCCACCGGCGAGACCCTCCCCGACGAGATTCCCGGCATCTTCTACGGCGGCGCCTGGTCCGCCGACGGCACGACGTTCTTCTACACGACGGTCGACGAGGCCTGGCGGCCCAACCAGGTCCACCGGCACACGATCGGGAGCCCGGCCGAGGACGACGTGCTCGTGCACGAGGAGTCCGACGAGCGGTTCTGGGTCGGCGTCGGGCTCAGCCGCAGCGAGCGCTACCTGGTCCTCTCCGCCGGAAGCAAGATCACCAGCGAGGTGCGCGTCCTGGAGGCCGACGACCCCACCGGCGAGTTCCGGGTCGTCAGACCCAGGGAGACCGGTGTCGAGTACGGCGTCGACCACGCGGGTGACCACTTCCTGATCCTGCACAACCGGAACGCGGAGAACTTCGAGCTCGCCACCGCGCCCCTCGACGACCCCGGCAGCTGGACGCCGATCATCGAGCACCGCGCCGACACCCGGCTGCTCGACATCGACGCCTTCGAGGGCCACACCGTCGTGCACTTCCGCAGGGACGGCCTCACCGGCATCCGCATCCTGCCCCGCGACGGGGAGGCGTACGAGATCTCCTTCCCCGAGCCGATCTACGACGTGGCCCCGTCGGGCAACCCGGAGTTCGTCACCGGACGGCTGCGGCTCGGCTACACCAGCATGATCACTCCGCCGTCGGTCTACGACTACGACCTCGGCGCGGGCGAGCTGATCCTGCTGAAGCAGAAGGTGGTGCTGGGCGGTTACGACCCGGCCGACTACGAGCAGTTCCGCGAGTGGGCGACCGCCTCGGACGGCACCCGCGTGCCGATCTCGATCGTGGTCAAGAAGGGCACGGAGCGGCCCGCCCCCACCGTGCTGTACGGCTACGGAAGCTACGAGACCTCGATCGACCCGTCGTTCTCCATCGCGAGGCTCAGCCTGCTCGACCGGGGTTTCGTGTTCGCCGTCGCGCACGTCAGGGGTGGCGGTGAGATGGGTCGCCGCTGGTACGAGGAGGGCAAGTTCCAGCGGAAGAAGAACACCTTCACCGACTTCGTCGCCGCCGCCGAGCACCTCTCCGCCGCGAACTGGTCGAGCGCGATCGTCGCCAGGGGCGGGTCGGCGGGCGGGCTGCTGATGGGCGCGGTCGCCAACCTCGCGCCGGAGACCTTCGCGGGCGTGGTCGCGGAGGTGCCGTTCGTGGACGCGCTGAACACGATCCTCGACCCGTCGCTGCCGCTGACCGTGATCGAATGGGACGAGTGGGGCGATCCGCTGCACGATCCCGAGGTGTACGCGTACATGAAGTCGTACACGCCCTACGAGAACGTGGACGGCCGGGTCTACCCGCCGATTCTGGCGATCACCAGCCTCAACGACACGAGGGTTTTCTACCACGAGCCCGCCAAATGGATCGCGAAGCTCCGCGACGTCGCGCGCGGCGGGCCTTTCCTGCTCAAGACGGAGATGGGCGCCGGACACGGCGGCCGCAGCGGCAGGTACGACTCCTGGCGCGAAGAGGCCTTCACCCTCTCCTGGATTCTCGACACTACAAAGGTGGCTCAGTGACATATATCGCGGCGAACGACAGGTACGACGATCGTCAGCCGTACAACCGGGTCGGCAAGAGCGGGCTCAAGCTGCCCGCCGTCTCCCTGGGGCTCTGGCACAACTTCGGTGACGACAAGCCCTTCGAGGTCCAGCGGGACATCCTCAGGAGGGCCTTCGACCTGGGGGTGACCCACTTCGACCTGGCCAACAACTACGGCCCGCCGCCCGGGACCGCGGAGACCAACTTCGGACGGCATTTCCGCGAGGACTTCGCGCCGTACCGGGACGAGCTGGTCATCTCCACCAAGGCGGGCTACGACATGTGGCCGGGCCCGTACGGCGAGTGGGGGTCGCGCAAGTACCTGCTGTCCAGCCTGGACCGGTCTCTGGAGCGGATGGGGATCGACTACGTCGACATCTTCTACAGCCACCGGTTCGACCCGGACACCCCGCTCGAGGAGACGATGGGCGCGCTGGACCACGCGGTCCGGTCGGGCAAGGCGCTGTACGCGGGCATCTCGTCCTACTCGCCCGAGCACACCAAGGAGGCCGCGCGGATCCTGCGGGAGATGGGTACCCCGCTGCTGATCCACCAGCCTTCGTACTCGATGTTGAACCGGTGGATCGAGGGCGGGCTGCTCGACGTCCTGGAGGAGGAGGGCGCGGGCTGCATCGCGTTCTCGCCGCTGGCGCAGGGCATGCTGACCGACCGGTACCTGAACGGGATCCCGGAGGGGTCGCGGGCCTCGCAGGGACGTTTCCTCACCCCGGACATGCTCACCGACGAGACGATGCGGCACATCCGCACCCTGAACGAGATCGCGGGCCGGCGCGGCCAGTCGCTGGCGCAGATGGCACTGGCCTGGGCGCTGCGCGACAGGCGCGTCACCTCGGTGCTGATCGGCGCGAGCAGCGTCGCGCAGCTGGAGAACAGCCTCGCGGCGGTGGAGAAGCCCTCGTTCGACGCCGAGGAGCTGGAGGCGATCGACAAGGACGCGGTCGACGCGGGCATCAACATCTGGGCCAGGTCCAGCGAGGCCTGATCTCCCCCGCCCATCCGCTCTCACGGACGGAGGCCGCCGGTCCAGGTGACCGGCGGCCTCCGTCCGTGAAAGGCCCGGGAAAACGCGAGAAGACGAGCCGAAGCCGGGCGGGAGCCGGACGGGGTCAGAGCGCCTCGTGCCTCTGCAGGTACGTGAACGAGGCCCAGCCCGGCAGGACCGGCAGCCAGAAGGTCAGCAGCCGGAACAGCAGCACGGCCGAGGCCGCCACCTCACGCGGCACGCCCGCCAGGGTGAGCCCGGCCGTGAGGGAGACCTCGACGGCGCCGAGCCCGCCGGGGGTCGGGGCGGCCGAGCCGATGGCGTTTCCCGCGAGGAAGACGATGGCGACGGCGGCGAAGTTGATGGAGCCGCCGAAGGCGCGGACACAGGCGTCCAGGCAGACCACGAAGAACAGGGTGAGCATCAGGGTGCCGCCGAAGCCCTCGACGATCTTCCGGGGTGACTGGAGGATGTCGAGCAGGCGCGGCATGACGCCGGAGAACAGCGGGCGAAGCCGCGAGATGATCATGCGGCGCAGGCGTGGCACGCTCACGACGACCAGGATCAGCACGGCCACGGCGAGCAGCGTGATCACGAGGGTGCGCGACGGGGTGAACGACGAGGCGGTGTTGGAACCGGTGATGTAGGCGAACAGCAGCAGCAGGGCGACGTGGCAGGCCAGCCCGATGAGCTGGGAGGCGCCCACGCTGGCCACCGCCTGGCCCGGGGGGATGCCGCGTTTCTGCAGGTAACGGGTGTTGACCGCGACCCCGCTCACCGCGGCGGGCGCGACGAGCTTGACGAACGACCCGGCGAACTGCGCGAGCACCGTACGGCCGAGGGGCAGCTTCTCCGGCACGAACCCCATCAGCATGAGGGCGGCGGCGACGTAGCTCAGCATCGCGGCGACCAGCGCCACCCCGGTCCAGCTCCACTTGGCCGACGTGATCATGTTGAGGTTGATCTGGGTCAGGTAGTAGACCAGGAAGTACGCGGCGAACGCGGTGCCGATGATGGTGATCAGGGTCCGGGGACGGAAGCGCTCCAGGCGCACCTCCTCGGCCTCGGTCCTCGGCTTGAGCTCGACGATCCGATCGCGGATCTCGGTGAGCAGTTCCTTGTTCCTGGTGAGCGCGGCCCTGGTCTCCCGGGTCAGCGCGATCCGCTGGAGCAGGGGAAGCGCGTCGGCGAGCACGCCGGACCCGGCCACGGCCGCGGCGGCGGCGACCGCCCGCTCGGCACCGACGCGCAGGCTGAGGTAGGTGAGCAGCTGGGCGATGTCGAGACGGAGCAGCAGGTCACCGGCGGCGATCTCACCGCTGCGGGCGTCCATCAGGATGACCCGGCCCTCGCCGTCGACGTGGATGCTGTCACCGGTCAGCCGCCGGTGGGCGAGCCGCTGGACCTGCAGCAACAGGACCTGCTCCCAGATCTGGGCGAGCAGGTTGTCGTCGATCTCGTTGTCGGGGATGCTGTCGAGCGCGCGGGTGGGGGTGTGCTCGTAGGCGAGCAGCGCGGCCTCGGTGCCGATCTCGCTGGTGCCGACGAGCCTGGGGGTGCTCGCTCCGGCCGCCTGCGCGGCGTACGCCATCAGGGCCTCGCGCTCCAGCTCGGCGCGGAGCGAGCGGATGGCCTTGCGGCGGGTCTCGGAGTTGAGGCGGATGCGCCGCCAGAGGCGGTAGAGCACCCCGGCGACCTGGCGGTCACGGTCGAGGACGGTGACGTCGAGGCGGCTGCCGTCCTTGAGGTCGACGGCGTAGCGGCGGCTGCTCTGGTGGTCGTCGTCGAGCCTGCGGGCCTTGACGGGGACGAAGCCCAGCTTGCGGAGCGCCGCGACGACCGCGCTGCCCGGCGGGCGGGTGTTGGGGCTGCCCACGCCGTACAGGGTGGCGTAGCCGACGGCCAGCCCGACCAGGATGGAGACGACGATGCCGAGGATGGTGGCGGCGAGCCCGGCGAACAGGGCGACGGCGTTGAGCGCGACCGCGCTCCACAGGGCCGCCCGCCAGGTGGGGCGGCGGGATATCCGCACCGCGGTGACGTAGGCGATGATCGGGGTGAGCAGGGTGTTGATCGGCTCGACCCCGGCCCGCCCGCCGGTCAGCAGGACCCGCAGGTCCTCGGGGCCGGCGCTGAGGATCCACTCGCCGAGAGCGAAGGAGAACACCATCGCGGCGATGGCCGCGAAGAGTCCCTCGGCCACCCGGAGGCCGTCGCGGTGGAGCACCCGCTCGATGGCGAAGGCGACGGGCACGCCGAGCATGGCCGAGGCGCTCAGCACCCCGGCCAGGCCGCTGAGCAGGAACGGCGCCCGGCTGGTGCCGTCGGCGACATCGCCCTCCAGGCCGTTCAGGGTCTTCTGCGCGACGAAGGCGAGCATGACCACGGCCACGAGCGCGAGCAGGGTCGCCAGGAACCGCAACAGGTCGGAGGGGCGGCGGATCCGCTGCGGGAGCAGCGGTTCGACGACGTGCACGGTGAGATCGTCGCCCGTCGTCGGCCCTGTGCCGTCGACGGACGTCGTTTCGTCCAGTTCCCCGATTTTCGTCACCGCCTGCGATTCTGCACGTTCCGCATTACAGGTGCGTCACCGATCTTCTCCTTGAGTGTCCACAATCAGAGTCATGCGTATCTCAGTGGCCTCCGACAGTCTTGACGGTGTGGCTTCCATCTTGGTCTCCGCGATCGAAAAAAGAGGCCACACGGTGATACCTCGTGGTGCTTTGGCCGAGGAACGGGCCGACTGGGCGTGGTGCTGCGCGCGTGCCGCCGGGGACGTGGCCTCGGGGGCCGCCGATCAGGCGATCGTGTGCTGCTGGACCGGGACGGGCGCGTCGATCGCGGCGAACAAGGTGCCCGGGGTGCGGGCGGCGCTGTGCGCGGACGCGGCCACGGCGGACGGGGCACGTCGCTGGAACGACGCCAACGTGCTGGCGATCAGCCTCCGATTGACCTCCGCCCCGCTGCTCGGGGAGATCCTGGACGCCTGGTTCGCGGGGAGCCCCAGCCTCGACGAGGGGGACCGGGCGAACATAGCGTACCTGTCCGAGATGGAGAATTGACTGTTCTACCTGCGGGAACAATCGATTTGATGGGTGACGGCCTGAAAAACTGACCATCATGTTCCGTCACCCGTCCGCGTCCCTTCGAGCCGCGCCCGAGGGCCGGGAAGCCCCTTCCGTCGCTCCGAGGAAGTTGCTGGCCGCGATCACCATGGCCTCGGTCATGTCCCTGGCCGTCGTGTCCGCCGTGTCCACCCCCCCGGCCGGCGCGACACCCGCACCCGGGGGTGGCGCGGCACCCGTTCCCGGAGGGCGCGACCCCGGGCAGGCCGGCGCGACGCCCGCCCCCGGAGAAAGCGACTCCGGACCGCCGGCCGAGAACCCTCTCCCCGCGGGCGCGGAGGCGTTCGGGGCCTCGGTCAAGCTCGCGTCCCTCAAGGGGCACCTGGAGAGGCTCCAGAAGATCGCCGACGCCAACGGCGGCACCCGGGCGGCGGCCACACCGGGCTACGACGCCTCGCTCGCCTACGTCGCCGGCAGGCTCCGTGCCGCCGGATACCAGGTCACCTCGCAGGAGTTCAAGATCTCCTTCTTCCGCGAGGTCACGGCCCCCGTGCTCAAACGGATCCGGCCCGCGGCCAAGACGTACGTGCCCGGTACCGACTTCAGGACCATGACGTACTCCGGCTCGGGAGACGCGACGGCCCCGGTGCAGGGGATCGACCTGGTCCTGCCGCCGAAGCAGGGGGTGGAATCCACCTCGGGGTGCGAGGCGAGCGACTTCTCCACATTCGTCCGGGGCAACATCGCGCTGGTCCAGCGCGGCACCTGCAGCTTCCAGACCAAGGCGGAGCAGGCCCAGGCCGCCGGCGCGTCCGGCTTGATCATCTTCAACGAGGGTCAGGCGGGCAAGGGGAACGCCGACCGCCGGGCCCTGTTCGGCGGCTCGGTCAACACCTCCACCATGCGCATCCCGGTCGTCAGCACCGGCTTCGCGACCGGTGAGGAACTGGCCGCGCCGGGAACGAAGGCGACGCTCGTCGTGGACGCCGAGAGCGCTCCCGACCGCAGGACGCGCAACCTCATCGCCGAGAGCCGCTGGGGTGACCCGGACAGGATCGTCATGCTCGGCGCCCACCTGGACAGCGTCATGATGGGCCCCGGCATCAACGACAACGGCTCGGGCACCGCGGGCATCCTGGAGACGGCGCTGGCGGCGAAGTCGCTGCGGACGAAGAACAGGCTGCGCTTCGCCTTCTGGGGCGCCGAGGAACTGGGCCTGCTCGGTTCGAAGCACTACGTGGCCGCCCTGCCCCCGAGGGAGCGGGCGAAGATCAAGCTCTACCTGAACTTCGACATGATCGCCTCACCGAACCACGTTTTCGGGATCTACGACGGCGACTCGTCCGGCGCGGTCGCCGGCGCGACTCCGCCCCCCGGATCGGGCCCGATCGAAAAGCTCTTCCAGGCGTACTTCGAGGCGGTGGGCGAGCCGTACCAGGACGCCGAGTTCAGCGGCCGCTCCGACTACGGCCCCTTCATCGCGATCGGCGTCCCCTCGGGCGGGCTGTTCACCGGCGCCGAGCGCCTCAAGACCGCCGAGGAGGCCGAGAAGTTCGGCGGCAGCGCCGGGGTGGCGTACGACAAGTGCTACCACCAGGCGTGCGACACCATCGCCAACATCAACGACAAGGCGCTGGAAGTGAACGCCGGCGCGATCGCGGCGGCGGCGTTCGTCTACGGGTACGCCCGCGACCTTCCCGGTCCCGGCACTCTCGGGGCTCCCAGCGGCTCCGGTGCCTCCGAGGGGCCCGGCAAGGGTGCCGTCGCACCCGGCACGCCGGACACCGCCGGGCCGGGAACCGGCGCGGGCGGCCTGGAGTCCGGCCACGACCACGAGCACGGCGGCCTTCTCAGGTGAGGCGCCTTCCCCGATGACACCGGAGCCGCGCGGCGCATCGCGTGGCGAGAGCCGGACGGTGCGCGGCGGGCGCGCCGCCGGGAGGACCTGAGGGGCCGGCGCCGGAAGGGGGCGGCGGGGGCCTGAAGGGGAACGCGCGTGCGTTCCGGCCTGGGGGCGCGGCTACAGTCGGGGCATGTCGTCAGGCGAATTGCGAGTGCTGGGGGCGTGCCCGCTGGACTGCCCCGACACCTGCTCCTGGGTGGTGACCGTCCAGGACGGCAGCGCCGTCAAGATGCGCGGCAACCCGGACCATCCGTACACCCGGGGCGCGCTCTGCGTGAAGGTCAACCGCTACCTGGAGCACACCCGGGCGGCCGACCGCATCCTGCACCCGATGCGGCGGGTCGGCCCCAAGGGGTCCGGCCGGTTCGAGCGGATCAGCTGGGACGAGGCCCTGGAGGAGATCTCCGTACGGCTGCGGGGCATCGTCGACGAGTACGGCGGCGAGGCGATCTGGCCCTATCTGGGCACCGGCACGCTGGGATACGTCCAGGGGTCGGAGGGGATCGCCGGGAGGCGGTTCTGGAACGTCCTGGGGGCGTCGAGGCACTTCCTGAACATCTGCTCCTCGGCCGGGAACTCCGGGCTGCGGCAGGTCTACGGCACGCCGGGTGGCATGGACCCCGAGACGTTCGCCCTGTCCAGGCTCATCCTGCTGTGGGGGACGAACACGCTGACGTCCGGGCACCACCTGTGGAAGTTCATCCAGGACGCCCGCGCGGCCGGGGCGCACGTGGTGGCGATCGACCCGATCCGCACCCGCACCGCCGAGCAGGCCGACGAGCACCTGCCGATCCGGCCCGGCACGGACGCGGCCCTCGCCCTGGGGCTGATGAACGTCGTCCTCGCCGAGGGCGCCGAGGACCGCGACTACCTGGAGAACCACACGAGCGGCTGGGAGCACCTCCGCGAGGAGATCCTGCGCCACCCCCCGGCGCGCGTGGCGGAGATCACCGGATTGCCCGAGGCCGACATCCGGGCCCTGGGGACACGCCTGGCGCGTACGCGGCCCACCGGCATCCGGGCCACCATGGGCGTGCAGCGGCACGCGGGCGGCGGCACCGCGATGCGGACGATCGCCTCCATCCCCGGCGTGACGGGCGACTGGCGCCATCCGGGCGGCGGGATCGTGTACTCCACCAGCGGGCACGTCCACCTGAACATCGACACCCGTGACGATCTGCTCCCCGGGCCGGTCCGCACGCTGACCATGACGCGGCTGGCCGACGAACTGGACGAGTCGGTCAAGTGCCTGTGGGTGTACGCGGCGAACCCGATGGGGTCCACCTCCGGCCAGAACCGGGTCCGCGAGAGGCTGCTGCGCGAGGACCTGTTCACCGTCGTGATGGAGCAGTTCCCGACCGACACCGTCGACTACGCCGACATCGTCCTTCCCGCCACCATGCAGATCGAGCACGCCGACCTGCACGCGGGCTACGGGCACATGTACCTGATGTGGAACGAGCCCGCCGTCGAGCCGCCGGGCGAGTGCCTGTCCACCACCGAGACGTTCCGCCGCCTGGCGCGGCACATGGGGCTCACCGAGCCGTCCCTGTACGACTCCGACCTGGAACTGGCCGAGGAACTGCTCACCTCGGGGCATCCCTCCCTGGAGGGGATCACGCTCGACCGGCTGCGCAAGGAGGGCTGGGTCCGTCTCAGCGTCCCCCAGCCGTTCGTGCCGTTCACCGACGGCTTCCCGACGCCCTCCGGCCGGATGGAGTTCGGCTCGGGACCGGCCTACATCCCGTCGCACACGGCCTCGGCCGCTCCCGGACCGTACCCGCTGGCGCTCATCACGCCCGCCTCCCACACCTTCCTGAACACCACCTTCGGCAACAACCCCGAGCTGCTGAAGCGCTCGAAGGGCCCGCGGATCCTGGTCAACCCCGAGGACGCCTCGCGAAGGGGGCTGAGCGAGGGGCAGCGGGCCCGGGTGTTCAACGACGACGGCGAGTTCGAGGCCGCGGTGGAGATCAGCGAGAGGGTACGGCCCGGCGTGGTCGCGTCCACCAAGGGGCACTGGCGCAAGCTCAGCCCGGGGGGCGCGACGGCGAACGCCGTGGTGGCCGCCCGCGACGCCGACCTGGGCCGCGGCGCCGTCTACCACGACAATCTGGTCGAGCTCGCCCCCTGCGCCACCGAGTGACCGGCGAACCCCAGCGGGGAGGTCCGGTCCTCGCGAACCCTTGGCATGTCGCCGCGGACCCACCCGACGATCAGGTCAGCGCGAGCTTGTACCCCTCGTGGGACGCGACGAAGCCGAGGGAGTCGTAGAAGCGGTGGGCGTCCGCGCGGGACTTGTCCGTGGTCAGCTGGACCAGGGCGCATCCCCGGGCCCGCCCGCGGTCGAGGGCCCACTCCATCATCGTGCGGCCCAGCCCCCGCCCTCGCAGGCCGGAGGCGATCCGCACCGCCTCGATCTGCATCCGGAGCGCGCCGCGACGGGAGATGCCGGGGATGTAGGTGAGCTGCATGGTGCCCACCACCTCGCCGTCCAGCTCCGCGACGATCAGCTCGTTGCCGGGGTCGGCGTCGACGGCCTCGAAGGCGGCGCGGTGCTCGTCGCCGAAGGCCCCCTGGCGCGAGGCCGCGACGGCGTCGTCGGCGAGCATGGCCACGATGAGCGGGACGTCCTCGGCACGGGCGATACGGAATTCCACCGGCATGACGGCCAACCTATCCGGTCTGTCCGGAACCGCGGATTCCCCCCGCCAGCACCCCGGCCACGTCGGCGGGCGTGAACCCCGGCCCCTTGGCGGCCTTGCCGTTCTCGGTGCCGGACTTCGTCATGTTGGCCCGGTGCACCTCGGCGAGCACCCGGTCCAGGTCGATCCCGTACGTCAGGGCGGTGCCGTACGCGACGTAGACCACGTCGGCCAGCTCGTGCGCGACACCGGCCAGATCGCCCGCCTCGGCGGCCTGTGCCACCTCGGCCACCTCCTCGTCGAGGAACCTCTGCCGCAGGCGGGCCAGCTCCACGGAGGGCAGGCCGGGGGCGTCGGAGAGGGGAAGCCCGATCTTCTCGTGAAACTCTCGGACCAGGCGCGCCGGTGATTCGTCCATGCACGTCAGCGTAGGCCTTGTCCCCACCCGGAAAGACGGCGCGAACGACCGCGAGCACCGAAGACCTTCCAACCCACATCACGCCGCGAGCTGCCCGGGCCTCGCCCTCGGGAGGCGTCGGGAGGCGTCGGGAGGCGTCGTCGGGAGGCGTCTCTCACCACCGGCGCGAACAGCGTCCCCGATGTGGCGACTCCGGGGACAGTCAGGGTCGCTCCCCGATGTGGGCAAGGGGGCGCGGGAGGCACTCTGGTGCCATGAACGACGAACTGACTCGACGTGACGAGATGTCCCTCGCCGGAGCGGCGCTGCGCGGTGCTCCCTGGAAGGCCGCGGCGGTGACCGGCGGCGCGGTGGCGGCCACCAGTCTGGGGCTGGGCCTGCTTTCCGGAAGCCTGGATCTTGCGTGGGCGACGATGGTCGGTATCGGCCTGTTCTCGCTCGTCGCGGCCATCGGCTCGATCAGCAAGCCCACCATCGGCGACCGGGTGACACGGCAGGCCCGGCTCTGGGCGCTGCGCCACCCCTGGAGGTTCTCCCTCTATCCCGCGCTCGGCTCGGCGATCCTGCTGTATCCGGTGCAGCTCGTCCTCGACAACGAGGGCGTCCTCGGGGCGGCACTGGACGCGCTGCAGGGGGGTGTCGTGATCTACCTGATCACGGCGATCGTGGCCCTCGCCCTCAAGGGACGCGGCCAGACCTCGCTTCCCGGCGGCCACTGAACCTCGTGGCCCGGTGGCCACCGAACCTCGCGGCCCGGCTGGGCGCGGCCCTGCCAGGCCTCGGTGGCCGCCCGCTCCCACAAGACCGCCGGTCTCGCGGCCCGGCCGAGCCTTTCGGCGGACCGGGCCGGGACCGTCCGGAGACGCTAGACCCTCTCGTATTCGGCGCGGCAGACGCAGAACTCGTTGCCCTCGGGGTCGAGCATCGTGACCCAGCCGCTTCCGTCGGGATTGCGGTGGTCCTCGAAGATCGTGGCGCCGAGCGCGGCGAGGCGCTCGACCTCCTCGTCGCGGGTGGTGCCCGCCGAACCGGTGATGTCCAGGTGGACCCGGTTCTTGACCGCCTTGTCCTCGGGGACCTTGATGAACAGCAGATCGACCCGGCCGCCCTGGAGAAGGACCTCCTCGTCGTTCTTCTCCGTGTCCGGGTGGAGCTCCCCGCCGGAGGCGTCGCGCCAGAAGGTCGCCAGCTCGTACGGCTGGGCGCAGTCGAAGGTCACGCAGTGAACGTCAATCATGCCCCCCACCCAACCCGACACCACCAAAGCCGTCAAGCTGGTTTCGGGTGAGCCGTTTCGCGGTCCGCGAGGCGCTGCCGGATGTGTCCCGTACGGCCCGCCGGAACGTCCGGGCGCGCGGTCAGTGGCCGCCTCCGGCGAGGTTGAGCCCGACGACGCCCGCGATGATGAGCAGGATCGAGGCGATCTTGAGGGCCGACGCGTCCTCGCCGAGCGCGACGATGCCGAGCGCGGCGGTGCCGACGGCTCCGATGCCCGTCCAGACGGCGTAGGCCGTACCGACCTCCAGGGTTTTCAGCCCCAGGGCGAGCAGGCCGAAACTGAGCACGCTGAAGACCACGAAACCGACGCTCGGCAGCGGGGCGGAGAACCCGTCGCTCAGCTTGAGCGAGTAGGCCATCGCGACTTCGAACAGACCGGCGACCACGATGAAGACCCAGGCCATGACAGCTCCCCCTTGATCAGGAGCGTCGT
Organism: Streptosporangium sp. LJ11; assembly: GCF_051918945.1. Taxonomy (NCBI): domain Bacteria; kingdom Bacillati; phylum Actinomycetota; class Actinomycetes; order Streptosporangiales; family Streptosporangiaceae; genus Streptosporangium; species Streptosporangium sp. LJ11. The sequence continues at coordinate 113,435 of NZ_JBPXMB010000029.1, read as the reverse complement.
CTTCGCCCACCGGGTACGGCGCGTCTCGTCCGGGAACACCTCTTCTGAGGGTCGGCTCATGGAACGCGGCCGGATCTCACTTTGATTCCCACCAGAGTGTGAACCACCGGTCGCGGGGCACCGGCCACATGTCCAGCTCGACCACCGCGGCGATCACCTCGTCGGTCCGCTCCGGTCCGAGGCAGAGCCTCCGGCAGGCGCTCTCGGCGAGGTCCTCGAGCCGGGTGAAGCGGGGCAGCGGGGCCACCCGCCACTCGTGGCGGACCTCGTGGCCGAGTCTCTCGGCGACGGCGATCACGTCGTGGGCGGTGGGCCTGCCGGGGCGGGTGATGCCGTGAAAGTGCTGCCAGAGGGGGTTGAGCCAGCTCATCGGGTGCCGTCCGGTGAGTTCCAGGACGACCCGGGCGCGGGCGTGGCGGGTGAGCTCGGCGAGGAACTCGGCCAGATCGGGCACGTCGTAGACGACGTGGGCGGAGACCGCGACGTCCGCGACCGGGGTCCGGGCCGCGACGCCGGGCCAGCGGCCGTTGACGATCCGGGCGGGGACGCCGAGCGCCGCGGCCCTGGAGGCCAGCTCGGCGAGCATGGCGTCGGAGGCGTCGACCGCGATCAGCTCCCCCAGGTCCCGGCCCAGCGGCAGGGAGGCCGCCCCGGCGCCGGCGCCGACGTCCAGCAGACTCCCGCCGGGCGGGAGGGCCTCGGCGATCCGCGCCAGGGTCGGCCCCTCGGGAACCGCGAGGGCGAGGTCGGTGCGCTCGGCGAACCGCGCCGGGGAGTGGCCCCAGGGATTGACCGGCGCCCTGGCCGCGATCTCCTCGGGGATGCCCCACATCCCGAGGTCGGCCCGCCACTGCTCGTCCATGGGACGAGCCTAGGAGAGCTTCCCCCGCCCGTCGATCGGCCACCCTGGGGCGTCTCCGGGCAGCGTGACGAACGTCCCAGCCGAGGTTGTTTTCTAGGGGTTACTCGCGGGTAGCATTACAGGTAACGTTACTGGCGAGTATGGAAAGTTCCGGACCCCCGGTTTCAAGGAGCAGACCCCATGGGCCACTACAAGAGCAATGTCCGTGACCTGGAGTTCAACCTCTTCGAGGTCTTCGGGCGTCGGGACATCCTGGGCACCGGCCTCTACGCCGATCTGGACGAGGACGTGGTGCGGAGCGTCCTGGAGGAGGTCAACCGTCTCGCCACGGGCGTGCTCGCCGACTCCTTCGAGGAGGGTGACCGCACCCCGCCGGTGTTCGACCCCGCCACCGGGACGGTGACGATGCCGGAGGGCTTCAAGAAGTCCTTCGCCGCCTACCGCGACGCGGGCTGGACCAACCTCGGCCTTCCCACCGAGATGGGCGGTCCCGGCCTGCCGAGCAGCGTCAGCTGGGCCCTGGCCGAGCTCGTCCTCGGTTCCAACCCCGCCATCTGGATGTACTCCAGCGGCCCGGCGTTCGCCCACATCCTCCACATGATCGGCACCGAGGACCAGCGGCGCTACGCCGAGCTGGCCATCGAGAAGCAGTGGGGCGCCACCATGGTGCTCACCGAGCCGGACGCCGGCTCCGACGTCGGCGCGGGCCGCGCGAAGGCCGTCAAGCAGGACGACGGCACCTGGCACATCGAGGGCGTGAAGCGCTTCATCACCAGCGCCGAGCACGACCTGTCCGACAACATCTTCCACCTGGTGCTGGCCCGCCCCGAGGGGCACGGCGTCGGCACCAAGGGCCTGTCGATGTTCCTGGTCTCGAAGTACCAGGTGGACCTGGAGACCGGCGAGCTCGGCGAGCGCAACGGCGTCTACGTCACCAACGTCGAGAAGAAGATGGGCCTCAAGGTCTCCACGACCTGCGAGGTCACCTTCGGCGGCGAGCACCCTGCCGTGGGCACGCTGATCGGCGAGGTGCACGAGGGCATCAAGCAGATGTTCATGATCATCGAGCACGCCCGGATGATGGTCGGCTCGAAGGCGATCGCCACGCTCTCCACCGGCTACCTCAACGCCCTCGCCTACGCCAAGCAGCGGGTGCAGGGCGCCGACCTCACCCAGATGGCCGACAAGTCGGCCCCCCGCGTGACGATCACCCACCACCCGGACGTACGCCGGGAGCTGATGCTCCAGAAGTCGTACGCCGAGGGCATGCGGGCCCTGGTCATGCTCACCGCCACCTACCAGGACGACGTGCTGATCGCCGAGCACGAGGGCCGCAGGAACGAGCACGCCGAGGCGATGAACGACCTGCTGCTGCCGCTCGTCAAGGGCGTCGGCTCCGAACGCTCGTACGAGCTGCTCGCCCGTTCGCTGCAGACCCTGGGCGGCTCCGGATACCTGCAGGACTACCCGATCGAGCAGTACATCAGGGACGCGAAGATCGACTCCCTGTACGAGGGCACCACCGCGATCCAGGGCATGGACCTGTTCTTCCGCAAGGTCCTGCGCAACCAGGGGGCCGCTCTCGGCTCGCTGTACGCCGACGTGAAGGCCTTCGCCGCCTCCGAGGCGGGCAACGGGCGGCTGAAGGAGGGGCGCAGGCTCCTGGGTGAGGCCGCGGACGACGTCAAGGCCATGGCCGACACCATGGCGGGCTGGGCACTCGGCTCGCTGGAAACCCCGCAGGAGGTCTACAAGGTCGGCCTGAACACCACCCGGTTCCTGCTCGCCCTGGGCGACGTGGTGATCGGCTGGCTGCTGCTGCGCCAGGCCGAGGTGGCCCTGGCGGCGCTGGGGTCGGCCACCGGAGGGAGCGACCACGCCTTCTACGCCGGCAAGGTCTCGGCGGCCTCGTTCTTCGCCCAGACCGTCCTGCCCCGCATCGCCGCCGAGCGCCGCACGCTCGAAGCCACCGACCAGGACCTGATGGAACTGCCGGAAGAGGCCTTCTGACCCGGCCCGGCCCGGCCTGAACCCCGCTGGTTCAGGCCGGAGGACCACCTGCTCCCGCGGCAGGCACGATGAGGGACCGGCCCCGTTCTCAGGGGCCGGTCCCTCATCCGTTGTCCGGCCTCTCGCATTGCGACTCGCCGCGAAGAAGGATGGATCGCCGCAAAGTCATTGACATCGATCCCTTGTTATTCTCATACTGAGATTGTCTCAATCTGAGAAGGACATGTGATGGATGAATCCGAGTTCCTGGCCGGATACGACCCGCGGGCATACCCGGCGGTGGCGGTGACGGTCGACGTGGTGGCGCTCACCATTCGCGGGGGCGGGTTGCGCGTTCTGCTGATCAGGCGGGCCGAGCAACCCCATGCGGGGCTGTGGGCGTTGCCCGGGGGGTTCATCCGGCCGGGAGAGGATCTGCCACAGGCCGCGGCGCGGGAGCTGGCCGAGGAGACGGGGCTGTCAGGGCCGTCTGAATCGTCGGGCCGGATCCACATCGAGCAGCTCGCCAGTTACGGGGCGCCCGAGCGTGATCCGCGGATGAGGGTCGTGTCGATCTCCTACCTGGCGTTCGCCCCCGGCCTGCCCGACCCCCGGGCGGGCTCGGACGCGGCCGACGCCTCCTGGCACCCGGTCGACAAGCTGCCGGAGCTCGCGTTCGACCACGACCGCATCCTGGCGCACGGGCTGGAGCGGGCCCGCGGCAAGCTGGAGTACACCCCGCTGGCCACCGCGTTCGCCGGTGAGAGATTCACGATCTCCGAGTTGCGCGGCGTCTACGAGACGGTCTGGGGCGTGCCGCTGCACGCGGGCAACTTCCACCGCAAGATCCTGTCGGTGCCCGGCTTCGTGGAGAGCACCGGCGAGACCACCGAGAGCGGCGGGGCCAGGGGCGGGCCGCGCGCCAAGCTCTACCGGGCCGGCGACGCCCGGCTCCTGCACCCCGCCCTGCTGCGGCCGGCCAGGGAGGAGCAGATCAGATGACCACCACGGCCGAGGCGATCGCGCTGGTGACCGCCGCCCGCACGCCCGGCGACCTGTTCGGCGGGGACTTCCCGCACCGGACGTACCGGAGGCTGGCGAGGCTGCTCCACCCCGACCTCGCGCCGGGAGCGGAGGCCGCCGAGGCGTTCACCCGGCTGGCGAGGCTGTGGGCGGCCCGCGAAGGGGCCCCGGAGCGGGCCAAGGAGACGGTGATCACCACCAGGCGGGGCACCTACCGGATCGGCGGCGTCTTCCGCCGGGGCGCGTCGGCCGTGCTCTACGAGAGCGGCCCCGACACGCTGCTCAAGCTTCCGCGCAGCCATGCGGACAACGACCTCATGCGCCGCGAGGCGGAGTCGCTGGAGACGATCGCGCGCGACGGCGACCCGTTGCTCCTGCCGTACGTGCCTCGCCTGGTGGAGTCGTTCCGGCACCGCTCGGAAGGGGTCGAGCGGCAGGCCAACGTGATCAGCCGGGTGCCTGACGGGTTCCTGAGCCTGGACGAGGTCAGGCGGCGGCGGCCGGTGCTCGACGTACGGGACGCGGCGTGGATCTGGCGGCGGCTGCTGGTGGCCGTCGGCGCGGCCCACCGGGCGGGGATCGTGCACGGCGCGGTGTTCGGGCAGCACGTCCTCGTCCACCCGATCGACCACGGCCTGGTGCTCGTCGACTGGAGCCAGTCGGTCCCGCTCGGCACCCCGCTCACCGCCCTCGTGTCCAGGCACCGCGACGACTACCCGCCCTCGGTCCTGGCCAGGAAGCCCGCGACCCCGGCCACCGACATCCACCTCGCCACCCGCTGCGTGGCCGCCCTCATGGGCGATCCCGTCCCCACCCCGGTCAGGCACTTCGTCCGGGGCAGCCTGCTCAGCCCGCCGGACGACGCGTGGCGGCTGCTGGGAGAGCTCGACGACCTGCTCGACGACCTGTACGGGCCGAGGAAATACCGGCCGCTCCATCTCTGACCCCGACCTTCACGATTTTCATAGAACGTTCCACCCCTGATCCGAGGAGATCACCCGTGGGAAGCGGAAACTGGTCCACCGACGTCTACTCCGCCGCCGCGAGCTACCGCGCGGCCAAGGGTTCGAGCGCCTTCGCCTACAGCGACAGCGGCGCCCGCTCCGCTCACCCCGACCTCGACCCGCACGGGGTGACGCTCCGCGAGAGCCGCGACTCCGCCGAGCACCCCAACTCCCTGGCCGTGGCCGTCCTGTTCGACGTGACCGGCTCGATGGGCGGGGTGCCCCGCACCCTCCAGACCAAGCTGCCCGACCTGCTCGGGCTGCTGCTGCGCAAGGGGTACGCCACCGACCCGCAGATCCTCTTCGGCGCGATCGGCGACGCCACCTGCGACCGGGCCCCGCTGCAGGTCGGCCAGTTCGAGTCCGACAACCGGATGGACGAGCACCTGGGCAAGATCCTGCTCGAGGGCGGGGGCGGCGGCCAGATGACCGAGTCGTACGAGCTGGCGATGTACTTCATGGCCAGGCACACCTCGATCGACTGTTTCGAGAAGCGGGGCCGCCGAGGCTACCTGTTCATCATCGGCGACGAGCTTCCCTACCCGCAGGTCAAGCGGCGCGAGGTCGAGAAGGTCGTCGGCGAACGGCTCAGGCACGACATCCCGACCAAGGACATGGTCGCCGAGCTGACCAGGATCTACGACGTCTACTACATCCTCCCCGCCGGAGCGAGCCACGCCGGTGACGGCCGGGTGCTGGCCGCCTGGCGCGAGCTGCTCGGCCAGAACGTGCTGGAGCTGGACGACCTGGACGCGGTCTGCGAGACCATCGCGCTCACCGTCGGCCTCGGCGAGGACGCCATCGACCTGCGGGAAGGGCTCGACGACCTCGACGAGCTCGGCTCGAACGCCGGAACCGCCGTGGGCAAGGCCCTCGCCAAGCTCGACCGGGGCACCCTCGTGGTGGCCGACGGGCTCGACCTGGGCGGCGACAGCGGCGTGATGCGGCTCTGAAGACCTCCCCGCCGTGCGGCGGCCACCGCGAAAGCGGCGGGGAGTGCCACCACGAAGGGAGACGGTCCCTCCCCGGCGGGAACAACGCCCCGCCGGGGAGGGACCGCCGGTGGAGAGGCCGGCGGTGACCGGCTCGCCGGAGAAAAACGGGAAGGGGAGGAGACGAGGGTGAACGGGTGGCCGCATGCGTGAGCACGTGATCGTGACCGACCTCGGGTACGGCGACGCGGGGAAGGGCACCGTCGTCGACTGGCTCTGCGCCCGCGAGCCCGTCCAGGCCGTCGTCAGGTTCAACGGGGGCGGGCAGGCGGGTCACAACGTCGTCCTGCCCGACGGGAGACAGCACACGTTCGCGCAGTTCGGGTCGGGCACGTTCAGGGGCGTGCCGACCCATCTGTCCAGGTTCATGGTCGTGGATCCGCTGTCGCTGGCCAGGGAGGCCGACCACCTGGTCGAGCTGGGCGTCGCCGACCCGTTCTGCCTGCTCACCGTGGACCGGGACGCCCTGCTCGCCACGCCGTACCACGTGGCGGCGGGGCGGGCCAGGGAGCTGGCGCGCGGTGCGGACCGGCACGGGTCGTGCGGGATGGGCGTCGGCGAGACCATGGCCTACGCCCTGGAGCACCCCGACCTCGCGCCGGTCGCGGGCGACTGCGAGGAGCCGGTCCGGCTCGCCCGCAAGCTGCGCGCGCTCCGCGAGGCCCTCGGGGTGACCGGGCCGCCCGTGGAGGACTGCGTCGACGCCTACCGGGCGTTCGCCGAGCGGGTGATCCTGGTCGGCTCATCGTTCATGACCGCGCTGCTGCGCAGGCGGCCCGTGGTCTTCGAGGGGGCGCAGGGCGTGCTGCTCGACGAGTGGCACGGTTTCCACCCGTACACCACCTGGAGTACGACGACCTTCGCCAACGCGCTGGAGCTGCTCGACGGGGTGCCCGCCACGCGGCTGGGCGTGCTGCGGACCTACACCCCCCGCCACGGCCCGGGACCGCTGGTCACCGAGGACGCGGCGCTCGCGCTGCCCGAGGCCCACAACGGGACCGGCCCCTGGCAGGGGCCCTTCCGCACCGGCCACTTCGACGCGGTGGCCCACCGCTACGCGCTGGCGGTCTCCGGCGGGGCCGACGCCCTCGCGCTCACCCACCTGGACGCGCCGGTGTCGCGGATGTGCGTGTCGTACGACATCGGCGAGCTTCCGGTGGGCGCGGCGGGAGACCTCGACGGGCAGGCCGAGCTGACGGAACGGCTGCGAGAGGCCGGGCCGCGCTACGCCGACGGGATCGACGACTGGCCCGCGGCGGTGGCGGAGGCCCTCGGGGTGCCGGTGTGGCTGGGCTCGTCGGGGCCCACCGCCGCGGACAAGGTCCTTCTCGGTGGTGTGATCATGCCAGAGAGGGTATGACCAACCTCAGACTTTCTCTTTACCTGGCGGACAGCCTTACCCGGAGGAACTCATGGGTGTCGGGGTCAGCATCTTCTTTCTCACGCTCGGTGCCATCCTCCGCTTCGCCATCGAACCCGACGTCCTCGGCGAGGCCGTGCACATCGACGTGATCGGCCTGATCTTCATGATCGTCGGTGCGGTCGGAGTCGTGCTGAGCATCGTGATGGCTCCCAAGCGCGGGTACACGTCCGAGGAGCGCCTGATGCACCGCGAGAACCACCCGCCGGACGTCTAGACCTCCCCGGACCCGGGAGCGCGCCGCCCTAGACCTCGTACTGCGCCGCCGCCCGCGAGGCCACGATCGGCTTGATGTACTCGGCGATCGCCGCCTGGTGCAGCGGGTGGTCGCGGTAGACGAGGAAGTCCTCGACGCTGTCGAAGTCCGCCACGATGGCGAACTGGTGGTTGCCCGGGTTCACGCCCGCGTCGGGGCCGAGGGTGTAGGAGCGGATCTCCGAGATGGCCTCGGGCAGCTTGGCGAGCTCCGTGGCGACCCTGGCCCGCTGCTCCTCGGTGGCCTCTTCCGTCCAGGTGAACAGCACGACATGCCGGAACATGATCTTCCCTTCGTTCGGGTGCCCAAGGTGTCCTGAGTGCCCGGCAAGCGTACGGCCAGGCGCGCCACGACCCGGCGGCGCCCCCGGCCGGATTCCGGCCGTATCCCGGCCCTATCCCGGCGGCTTCCCTGCAGCTTCCCTGCGATACGGAACGGCGCCGATCCGCCGGTCCTGTACGGGAACCCGCTCTCACGCCGGGCGCAGTGCGGACCCGCGGCGCCCGGCGGACTTGATCCTTATCTGGCTGGAGCGTCTCGGCACGGCTTCGAGCACGATCTTGTGGGCCGCCTCGGGAATGAACCGGAGGTCGTGGGTGATCAGGATGGTGGTGCGCCCGGCCATCAACCGCTTGAGCGGTTCCATGATCCGTGCCGCGGTGGGCGCGTCGAGGCCCGTCATCGGCTCGTCGAGGACGAGCACGGGCGCGTCACGCAGGATGGCCCTGGCGATGGCGATCCGCTGACGCTGCCCGCCCGACATCAGCCGGCCGCGCTGCCCGATCGGCGTGTCGTACCCGAGGGGAAGCGTGGTGACGAAGTCGTGGACGTCCGCCATCACGGCGGCCCTGACGACGGCGTCCAGGTCCGCGCCGGGACTTCCGTAGGCGATGTTCTCGCGTACGGTCCCGGAGAAGAGCAGGTTCTCCTGCTGCAGGATGGTGATGTTGTCACGCAGCGACTCACGTGACAGCTCCCGGATGTCCATCCCGTCGAGAAGGACGCGCCCGGCCGTGGGGTCGTAGAAGCGCAGCAGGAGCTTCGCGATCGTGGACTTGCCCACGCCGCTGGGTCCGGTGCACACGACCAGTTCGCCCGGCTCGACGGCGAAGGACAGGTCCCGCAGCGTGGGCCTCCTCCTGTTCGGATAGGTGAAGCCGATCCCCTGGAACTCGATGTGGCCTCGCCCGCGTCCCAGGTGGACGGCGTCGTCGCGATCGGTGACGGTCGGCCGGGTCGTCAGGATCTCGATGACGCGGTCGGAGCCCGCCGCCGCCTCGGAGACGGTGAGGGCGATCTGCCCCAGGTTCTGCACCGCCGGATAGAGGTAGGCGAGGTAGGCGGCGAAGGCGAGCAGGCCGCCGATGGTGAGGCGTCCCGAGGAGATCTCCCACGCGCCGAACCCGAGAATGGTGATCAGGCAGATGGTCTCGATGACCTGCAGGACGGGCCCGTACAGGGAGGAGAGCCACGCCTGCGCCACGTTGGCCCGCATCCAGGTGCTCGCCTCTCCGTGCAGCCGCTCGGCCTCGACGCCCTGACGGTTGTAGGACTGGACGAGCGACTGGTTGGACAGCCCCTCCTCGATGACGCTGTTCATGATCCCGTTGCTGAGCCGCTCGCGCGCCGACACGGTCCTGAACCTGCTCGCGAAGATCTTGGCGACCATCAGGAAGGCCGGGACCAGCAGGAACGTCAGCAGCGCCAGGTCCCACCTGATGTAGAAGGCGGCACCGGCGAAGAAGACGACGCTGATGAGCGTGGTGAAGAGCTTGACCAGGCCGGAGCCGATGAGTTCCTCGATGGCCTCGATGTCGTCGGTGAGCCTGGCCATCAGGTCACCCAGGCGGCGGTTGTCGAAGAAGTCGGGCGTGAGCGTCTGGATGTGCTCGAACACCCTGTCGCGCAGCCGCAGCAGGAAGCGCTCACCGCCGAGGGCGGTGAGGTAGGAGCCCACGAAGGAGACCAGCCCCGCGGTCGCCGCGAGGCCCAGCCAGGCGGCGGCGGGAAGCCAGAAGGCCCCCAGGTTCTGCTTGCTGAGGACCTCGTCCGTGATGTGGCCGAACAGGCCGATCGCGGCGACCTCGCAGACGGCCGCGACGATGGCGAGCGTGCCACCGGCCACGAGCAGATGGCGGATGCCGCGGGTGTACGGCCAGAATTCCCGGAAGGTCCTGCGAATGGAGACCGTCGGCGCCAGCGGGGGACGGCGCACCGCGGCCCTCGCCCCGTGAGGCGAGAGCGACTTTGAGAATGAGAGCCGACGGTTGACCCGCCGGCTCTCATTTGTTTCTGCTAGCACCGGATCTGGCTTACCACCACCACCCGCCGCCCCCGCCGCATCCGCAGCGGCGCCGGCGTCGGCAGCATCCCCACTCCAAGAACCGGCCTGTCGGGAAGAGCTGCTTGAAAGTCATGGCTTCCCCCTTCGTGCTGAGCTTGTCGCGCTTACCAACCACGACACTAGCACCCATACCCTGACAAATCACCAAATTCAGCACGCATTAAAGATGTTTTAACAAGCCATTCGTGGAAGCCATAAAACGTATTGAGGGTAAAGGCTGACAAAAGTTCCAAGCGTCGCCCCGCAACCTCGCCCGAGCTGCGGATACGCACCTTAAAGCTTGATCCACAGGAGCCAAAAAGAGGTTTCTCATTACCGCCCGACTGGCGGCCGGTACGGCGTCCCGGCGGCCGGGTGAGACCGTTCGAAGCCCTCGCGGTTTTCCCGTCGCGGCAATTGACACGCGAAGCCGGAAAATGTCATGCAGGCACTTCGGGGTATATCGGAAGGCCCTGCCCCTGACCTGCGGGCCGTCCACGGGGCCACTCCTGCGAACGGTCCGCGGGTCCGCCCCCGGGAGGGGGCGGACCCGCCGGTGTCGTGGGGTCAGCCCCAGGCGAGCATGCGGAGCGGGTCCTCGAGCATGGCGCCGACGTCGCGGAGGAACAGCGAGCCCAGCTCTCCGTCCACCACCCGGTGGTCGAACGAGAGGGCGAGCGTGCAGACCCTGCGCGGCACGACCTGACCGTCCACCACCCACGGCATGTCCCTGACCTGGCCGAAGGCCAGGATCGCCGACTCGCCCGGGTTGAGGATCGGGGTACCCGCGTCCACCCCGAAGACGCCCACGTTGGTGATCGTGATCGTGCCCCCCGCCATGTCGGCGGGCTGGGTGCGGCCCGCCCTGGCGGTCTCGGCGAGGGCTCCGAGGGCACCGGCCAGGTCGGGCAGCGACAGGCGGTGGGCGTCCTTGACGTTGGGGACGAGCAGGCCGCGGGGGGTGGCCGCGGCGATCCCCAGGTTGACGCGGTGCTTGACCACGATCTCCTGGCGGGCCTCATCCCAGGCAGAGTTGATCATCGGGTGGCGGCGGGCGGCGACGAGCACCGCCTTGGCGACCAGGAGCAGCGGGGAGACCTTGACCCCGGCGAAGTCGGGCAGCCCGCGGAGGCGCTGGACCGCGTCCATGGTCGCCGTCACGTCCACCTGGAGGAACTCCGTCACGTGCGGCGCGGTGAACGCGGACGCCACCATGGCCTGCGCGGTCGCCCTCCTGACCCCCTTTACCGGGATCCGCTCCTCGTCCTCGCCCTCCCACGTCACGGCCGGTACCCGCGGCCGGGCGGGGGCGGCCTGGACGTCGCTCTCCCGGGCGGGGGCGGCGAGCGCGGCCTGGACGTCGTCCCTGGTGATCGACCCGTGCGGACCGGTCCCCAGGAGGGAGGCCAGGTCGACCCCCAGGTCCTTGGCGAGCTTCCGCACCGGGGGCTTCGCCAGGACCGCGTCCCTCCCCGTCCCCGGCGGGGAAACCGTGGAAGAGGCCGCGGACGGGGCCGCAGGCGAGGCCGTGACCGCACCGGGCCCGTTCACGCCGGACCGCACCGTCTCGGGAGCCCGCGTCGCGGACACCGTTCCCGCAAGCGCGCCAGGCGTCGCTCCGGAAGGCGTACCGGACGTAGACGTACCGGCCGCGGCAGATGTACCGGACGCGCCTTCGGGGGAGGACGGTTTGCGGGGGCGGCGCTTGGCCGCGCCCGGCTTGACGCCGTAGCCCACCAGCACCGGCTGCCGCACCTCGGCCGGCGGGGTCGGCACCATGTCGTCGGCCAGGGCTTCCGCCCGGTCGGCCGGCTCCTCCCCCGCCCGCTCATCGGGAACGGGGGCCGGAGGGGGACCCGTGCCGTCGTCCACCGAGATGATCGGCCTGCCGACGTCCACGACCTCGCCCTCGTCCGCCATCAGCGCGGCCACCACGCCCTCGAACGGGCAGGGAAGCTCGACGACCGCCTTGGCGGTCTCGATCTCCACGATGATCTGGTTGACCTTGACCGGGTCCCCCGCCTTCACGTGCCAGCGGACGATCTCCGCCTCGGTCAGGCCCTCTCCCACGTCGGGGAGCTTGAACTCCTTCATCTCCAGCCCCTCCTCAGAACGCGAACGCGCGGTCGACTGCGTGCAGGACCCGGTCCAGGTCGGGCAGGTAGTGGTCCTCGAGCCGCGAGGGCGGGTAGGGGGTCGAGGGTCCTCCGGCCCTCAGGACCGGGGCCTCCAGGTGGTAGAAGCACTCCTCGGTGACGCGGGCGGCGACCTCGGCGCCGAAGCCGTTGAAGACCGGCGCCTCGTGCACCACGACGCATCGCCCGGTCTTGCGCACCGACTCCACGACCCTCACGGTGTCGAGCGGGTTGAGCGAGCGCAGGTCCACGACCTCCAGGGAGCGGCCGTCCTCCTCGGCCGCCTTCGCGGCCTCCAGGCAGGTCTTCACCATCGGCCCGTACGCGAGCAGGGTGAGGTCCGTCCCCGGCCGCACCACCTTGGCCTCGTCGAAGGGGGTCCAGCCGGAGGGGTCGACGTCCACCTCGGCCTTCTCCCAGTAGCGCCGCTTGGGCTCGAAGAAGATCACCGGGTCGTCGCAGCGGATCGCCTGCTGGATCATGGTGTAGGCGTCGGCCGGGTTGGAGCAGGCCACGACGCGCAGACCCGCCGTGTGGGTGAAGTAGGCCTCGGGCGACTCGCTGTGGTGCTCCACCGCGCCGATGCCGCCGCCGCACGGGATCCGTATGACGACCGGCAGTCTCAGCTTGCCCAGCGAGCGCAGCGGCATCTTGGCGAGCTGCGTGATGATCTGGTCGGCCGCGGGGAAGACGAACCCGTCGAACTGGATCTCGCAGACCGGCCGGTAGCCGCGCAGCGCCAGGCCGATGGCCGTCCCGACGATGCCCGACTCGGCGAGCGGGGTGTCGATGACCCGCTGCTCTCCGAAGTCCTTCTGCAGGCCGTCCGTCACCCGGAACACCCCGCCGAGCTTGCCGACGTCCTCACCCATGACGAGGACCTTGGGGTCGTCCTCCATGGCCTTGCGCATGCCCTCGTTGAGCGCCTTGGCCATCGTGAGAATGCTCATGCCTCGAACCCCTCCAGGTAGGTGGCGAACTCGGCACGCTCGGCGTCGATCAGGGAGTGCCGCTCGGCGTAGACGTTGTCGAAGATGGCCAGCGGCTCGGGGTCGGGCAGTTCGAGGCAGCGCTTGCGGACGTCCCGTCCCAGCTCGTCCGCCTCGGCCTCGACCGCGTCGAAGAACTCCTGGTCGGCGATCTGGTTCTTGAACATGTAGGCCCTGACCCGCTCGATCGGGTCCTTGAGCTTCCACGCCTCCAGCTCGGCGGCCACCCGGTAGCGGGTCGGGTCGTCGGAGGTGGTGTGGGCGCCCATCCGGTAGGTGAAGGCCTCGATCAACATGGGCCCCTGCCCGGACCTGGCGTCGGCCAGCGCCTTGCGGGTGACGGCCAGGCAGGCGAAGACGTCGTTGCCGTCGACCCGGACGCCGGGGAACCCGAACCCGCTGGCCCTGCGGTACAGCGGGATGCGCGACTGCTTCTCCAGCGGCTCGGAGATGGCCCACTGGTTGTTCTGGCAGAAGAACACCACCGGCGCGTTGAACACCGACGCCCAGATGAACGACTCGTTCACGTCGCCCTGGGAGGTGGCGCCGTCGCCGAAGTAGACGATGCTCGCGGCCTCGGCGCCGTCGCGCTGGATGCCCATGGCGTAGCCGACCGCGTGCAGGGTCTGGCTGCCGATCACGATGGTGTAGAGGTGGAAGTTGTGCTCGGCGGGGTCCCAGCCTCCGTGGTTGACGCCGCGGAACAGGCCGAGGAGGTTGACCGGGTCGACCCCTCTGCACCAGGCCACGCCGTGCTCGCGGTAGGTCGGGAACGCCATGTCGGCCTCGGTCAGCGCCCGGCCTGAGCCGATCTGCGCGGCCTCCTGCCCGAGCAGCGAGGCCCACAGACCCAGCTCGCCCTGGCGTTGCAGGGCCACGGCCTCCAGGTCGACGCGTCGGACCATGACCAGGTCCCGGTAGAGCCCGCGGATCTCCTCGGGCGTCAGGTCTATGTCGTAGTCGGGGTGCTCGACCCGTTCTCCTTCGGGGGTCAGCAGCTGGATGAGCTCCGGAGGTGCTTCCGCACCACGAGAGGCGTCGGCTGTCACGTGCCACTCCTGTGTGCTCGGGGCCGTCTGGATGGGTTCTCCACCGTGGTCCGGCCGATTCGCGACGCGTTCGACCCGTCTGGTGGTGGTTCGCCCGCGCTTGTGGCCATCGTGGCAGAGGTCACATACATGTGCGCAAGACCTGCCTCGGCGTCCATATGCTCCCCGTTCCCCGCGCGTTCCCTTTCACCCGCCCGTTTCGTCCGCGTGGCGCGGAGCGGCCCCGGCCCTCTCGCGCGTACGACCCGGGCCTCGGGCTGCCGTCATCTTCGCGCGTACGGCGCGGGGTTCCTCGCGCGGGATCCGGATCCGGATCGGCCCCCGCGCCGGAGCGCGGCCGGAGCCGGTTACTCTTGAGGCGCCGGACCGTCCCCGTCACAACCAGGAGGAACACCGTGGCGCGCGTCATCGTCGACGTCATGCTGAAGCCCGAGATTCTCGACGCGCAGGGGCAGGCGATCGCCCGCGCACTGCCGCGGCTCGGCTTCTCCGGTGTCTCAGCGGTACGGCAGGGCAAGCGGTTCGAGGTGGAGCTCGAAGGGCCCGCCGACGAGGCGGCACTTTCGGACGTCCGAAAAATGGCCGAGACCCTGCTCGCCAACACGGTGATCGAGGATTACACCGTCACCGTCGAGTCCTAGGCCTTCACTCCCCGCAGATCAACCGCCCAGATCCGGCTATATCCGGCTTTATGGGCGGAGCAATCCCACGGCTTGACCACCAGTCAATAACATTACGGTTATTTTGCGGTTAGCCCGGATTCTGCAGGGAAGCCTTCACGAGGTGACGTCTGACCCCGGGAGGAAACCGGTGGACATGGAGTTCTCGCTGGCTCTGCCGCGACAGGCCGTCGGTATTCCGATGGTCCGCAGAGCGCTCGGTGACTCCCTGCGCTCGCTCGGAGTCACGGAAGACTGCATCGCCGACATCCTGCTGGCGGTGACCGAGGCGTGCGCCAACGCCGTACGGCACGGGGGTCCGGCCAACCGCTACGAGGTCGACACCGCCGTCGGCCACGGCCGTTGCGACGTCCGCATCATCGACCGGGGCCAGGGCCTCGTCCGGGTGCCGGAGCACTACCCGCCGACCGACGCCGAGAACGGCAGGGGCCTTCTCATCATGCAGGCCGTGGTGGACGAGATCTCCTTCGACATCACCCCCGGCCGGGGCACCGTCGTGCACCTGCGCAAGCACCTCGACTGGGACGACGACGCCACCTACCCTCGTGGCCGGGTGCTCGCCGCCGTATAAGACCGTACAGACCCGGCCGGTCCCGGCAGCCCCGGGAAACAGGGCCCTCCGGACCGGCGCGGAGCCGATGGACCCGGCCGTCGCGGCCCCGCCCGGCCGGATCGGCCCCCGCCCTCGCCGCGTGCCGAGGCGAGGTGTGCCCGCCACCCCCGCACACCCGGCCGCCCTCCGCTGAGCTGTGCGATCGGACACTCCGCGCCTGACCGCTCGCCGGGAGCGGATAGCCTGGGAGCACCGCCGCAGACCGACGTCCGAGTGTGTGAGACGCCGGCGCGGCGCTCGTTTGTGGAGGGGAACGCTGTCATGAGTGCTGCCCGCGTGGGCGTGGTCACTTTTCCCGGAACTCTTGACGATCAGGACGCGGCTCGCGCCGTGCGCCACGCGGGCGGCGAAGCCGTCCCGCTGTGGCACGCGGACCCCGATCTCAAGGGGGTGGACGCGGTCTTCCTGCCGGGCGGGTTCTCCTACGGAGATTACCTGCGCTGCGGGGCCATCTCCAGGTTCGCGCCGCTGATGGAGGAGCTGATCCCCGCCGCCGGAGCCGGGCTGCCGGTGCTCGGCACCTGCAACGGCTTCCAGATCCTCTGCGAGGCCCACCTGCTGCCCGGGGCGCTGATGCGCAACGCCGGGCTGCACTACATCTGCCGCGACCAGGGCATCCGGGTCGAGAACACCACCACCCCCTGGACCACGGACTTCACCGAGGGCCAGGAGATCGTGCTGCCGGTCAAGCACGGCGAGGGCCGCTACGTCGCCGACGAGGCGACCCTGGGCGCGCTGGAGGCGGGCGGCCAGGTCGTCTTCCGGTACACGGGCGGCAACCCCAACGGCTCCCTGAACGACATCGCGGGCATCCGCAACGAGGCCGGCAACGTCGTCGGCCTCATGCCGCACCCCGAGCACGCCGTCGAGGACCTCACCGGCGCCCCGAGCACGGACGGGCGCGCCTTCTTCTCCTCGATCCTGAAGAAGCTGGTGAACGCATGAGTCTCGACACCGTCAAGCGGGCCGAGGACACCCCCGACGAGCGCCAGCCGTACGCCGAGCTGGGCATGAAGATCGACGAGTACGAGCGGGTCCGCCAGATCCTCGGCCGCCGGCCCACCGGCTCCGAGCTGGCCATCTACAGCGTCATGTGGAGCGAGCACTGCTCCTACAAGTCGTCCAAGGTGCACCTGCGCCAGTTCGGCACCAAGGCCCCCGAGTCGGCGGCGCTGCTCGTCGGCATGGGGGAGAACGCCGGGGTCGTGGACATCGGCGACGGCTGGGCCGCCACCTTCAAGATCGAGTCGCACAACCACCCGTCCTACGTCGAGCCCCACCAGGGCGCGGCGACCGGCGTCGGCGGCATCGTCCGCGACATCATGTCGATGGGCGCCCGGCCGATCGCGGTGATGGACGCGCTCCGCTTCGGCGCGGCCGACGCCCCCGACACCCGGCGGGTGCTGCCCGGCGTGGTCGAGGGCATCAGCCACTACGGCAACTGCCTGGGGCTGCCCAACATCGGCGGCGAGGTCGTCTTCGACCCCTGCTACATCGGCAACCCGCTGGTCAACGCCCTGTGCGTGGGCCTGCTGCGCAAGGACCAGATCAAGCTCGCGGTGGCCCCGGGACCGGGCAACAAGGTCGTCCTGTTCGGCGCGCTCACCGGCCCCGACGGCATCGGCGGCGCCTCCGTGCTGGCCTCGGCCACGTTCGAGGACGAGTCACAGGCCAAGCGCCCCAGCGTCCAGGTCGGCGACCCCTTCATGGAGAAGCTGCTGATCGAGTGCTGCCTGGAGCTGTACCAGGCGGACGTGGTCGTCGGCATCCAGGACCTCGGCGCCGCCGGAGTCTCCTGCGCGACCACCGAGCTGGCGGCCAAGGGCACCGGCGGCATGGACGTCAGGCTCGACCTCGTCCCGCTGCGCGATCCGTCGCTGCGGCCCGAGGAGATCCTGATGAGCGAGTCGCAGGAGCGCATGATGGCGGTCGTCGCCCCCGACGACATCGACGCCTTCATGGCGATCTGCGCGAAGTGGGACATCCCCGCGACCGTGATCGGCGAGGTCACCGACTCCAACCGCCTCGTGATGACCTGGCACGGCGAGACCATCGTCGACATCCCGCCGGGCACCGCGGCCGACGAGGGCCCGGTCTACGAGCGGCCGTTCCACGAGCCCGCCGGCCAGGCCGCGCTGAACGGCGACGACCCCGGCCGCCTCGACCGCCCCGCCGACCTGCGCGCGGCGCTGCTGGAGCTCCTCGGCTCGCCGAACCTGGCGTCCAAGGAGTGGGTCACCTCCCAGTACGACCGGTACGTCCGCGGCAACACCGTGCTGGCCCAGCCCGCCGACGCGGGCGTGCTGCGCGTCAGCGAGGCCATGCCCGGTGCCGAGGAGACGACCAGGGGAATCGCGCTGGCCACCGACGGCAACGGCCGCTATGCCCGCCTCGACCCGTACGCGGGGGCCCAGCTCGCCCTCGCCGAGGCGTACCGGAACGTGGCCGTGACCGGTGCGACGCCGCTGGCGGTGACCAACTGCCTCAACTTCGGCTCCCCCGAGGATCCCGAGGTCATGTGGCAGTTCTCCGAGGCCGTGCGCGGCCTCGCCGACGCCTGCAAGACCCTCGGCGTCCCGGTGACCGGCGGCAACGTCTCGTTCTACAACCAGACGGGATCCGTCCCGATCCACCCGACGCCGGTCGTCGGCGTGCTGGGTGTCATCGACGACGTGGCCACGCGCGTGCGGAGCGGCTTCACCGGCGACGGCGACAGGATCGTCCTGCTCGGTGAGACCGACGAGGAGTTCGGCGGCTCGGAGTGGGCGCACGTGGCTCACGGCCACCTCGGCGGCCTGCCGCCCGTGGCGCGGCTGGAGTCGGAGCGCGACCTGGCCCTCGTGCTGGCCGAGGCCGCCTCGCGGGGGCTGCTGACCGGTTCCCACGACCTGTCGGACGGCGGGCTGGCCATCGCCCTCGCCGAGGCCTGCATCGCCCAGGGCGTGGGCTGCCAGGTCTCCCTGACGGGTGACGACGCGTTCGTCGACCTGTTCAGCGAGTCGTCGGCCCGCGCGCTGGTGACCGTCGCGCCGGAGTCGTTCGACGCCTTCGCGGAGCTGTGCGCGGCCCGCGAGGTGCCCTGCTACGGCCTGGGCACCACCGGCGGCGACTCCCTGAACGTGGCGGGCGTCCTGGACATCCCGGTCACCGAGCTGAGAGAGACCCACACGTCCACCCTCCCGGGCATCTTCGGCTGATCGTCTCCCGGATGAGGCACTTTCGTGGGCCAGGTCCCTCACCGTCACATGACGGTGAGGGGCCTGGCCCGTTTATATGGATCACACGGTCGGCGCCGGGGGGCGGCGCGCCGGGGACGAAAGGTCCCCGGCGCGCCGCCCGCCCGCCGCGCTCCCGCGAACGGGTCGGACGATCAGGCGGCCGCGCAGATCACGTACACGACGCCCTGGGTCTTGTCGTTGCCCCCACCCCCGTGACCGGCGGGAACGCCTTCCCTCGATCTCGTGTTCGGCGTTCCGCGCCCGATCCGGGGTCAGGACTACATGCAGATCGCGTAGACGGTGCCGCTGCTGTTCTTGCCGCTCACGGTCCAGCCGGTGGGCGTGGAGCCGGTGGGCGCGCTCGTGTAGATCTGGCCGGAAGCGCTGCCGCTGCTGCTGAAGCCGCCGCCCGTGGCGACCTTGCCCGAACCACAGCTCACGCTCTGGCTGCCGCCCTGGCCACCGAAGTCGAACTGCGTGCTGACGGTGGTGACGGTGGGGGTTCCGCCGCCGCCACCCGATCCCGGCGTACCGGGGTCGCCCTTGGGGCCCTTCAGCGACGCGATGAACTCCGCCTTGGACTTGCCCCTGTTACCCGGCAGTTCGAGCCAGACCTCGTAGGCGCTCTTACCGTCGTCGCCGTCCCTGCCGTTCCGGCCGTTCCGCCCGTCGTCACCGTCCCTGCCGGGCTTGCCGTCGGCACCCTTGGGACCGGGGGCGCCCGGCTTGCCGTCGTCGCCCTTCGGCCCCTGCGGGCCCGGCGCGCCGTCGGCGCCCTTCGGCCCCTGCGGGCCGATCTCCCCCTTTGGCCCCTGCGGGCCGGCTTCGCCCTTGACTCCCTGCGGGCCGGTGGCACCCTTGAGGCCCTGCGGGCCCTGCGGTCCGGTGTCGCCCTTGGGGCCCTGCGCGCCTCGCGGGCCCTGCGGCCCGGCGGTGGCGACACCCTGCTGGCCCTGGGTCGTCTGCCCCCACCTGATCCGGACCTCGGTCGGCCTGCATTTGGCCGTCGCGTTGACGATCCGGGTGTAGCGCGTCTGCTTGTGGACGCACGCGTGAATCTCCGCCGCCGCCGACGAGGCGACGGCGCTGCCGTTCGCGGTGAACAACGTTCCAACGAGCACGCCAACGGTCACTACGGCGAGCGAGCGTCCGCCCGGCAACGTGATAGCCACTGGGCTTCCTTTCTGCGACACCAGAGCATGGTGTGATGGGAGAGGTACACGTAGTACACGTTTCGACCGTTCCAACGGTTGCCACCGGAAACATCACACTTCGGTGTCGGAAGCCCGGCGATTAACTCGCCTGCCGACACCGCCCCCGTACGGGATAATCGGATCGTTCGGGGGAACCCGCCCGCTGGGCGTGGACGAACAAGACAGGGAACCCGCGGGGTTCCCCAGACGCGGAGGCCACCGTGCCGACCATCAACCCGACAGACGCGGTCACGGAAGACCGGGCCCGACGGGAACCGTACCTACCACCGGCGACCCAGCCGATCCGCACCGTGGTGTGGGCGCTGCATCTGGCGCTGCCGATGCTCGGGCTCTGGCTGCTGCTCGCCGAGCCCGACCTGAACATCGTGCTGCAGGACAACCCCAGTCATTTCTGGCTGATCATCACCGTGGCCGGGATCAATCTGGTCCTGGGTCTCATGGTCGGCGAGGCGTCGGCTCGGCGGGCGGACGCCCGCCTGCTGCTGGTCTCGCTCGTCTTCCTGAGCGGCGCGGGATCGTTCCTGGTGCACGGGCTGACCACGCCAGGGGTCATCCTGGACAAAATAAGCTACGGCTTCGACCTCTCGCACCCGGTCGGTCTCCTCGTGGCCTCGGTGTTCGCGTTCGCCTCGGCGCTGCCCCTGGGCGAGCGGGCGGCCGCGGCCGTGCTGAGGAACCAGATGTGGCTGCGTGGCGGCCTCGCCCTCCTGATCACCCTGTGGGGGGTGGCCTGCCTGGTGCCGCGTCTGACCCCGCTCAGCGGCTCACCTCCTGAGGGGATCGGCCTTGGCGGCCTGGAGTGGATCGGGGTGGCCCTGTTCGCGGCGGCGGCGGCGATGATGTTCCAGCTGCACCGCGGGCGCCCGGCGGTCGTGCTGATCAGCCTGGTCACCGCGTACGCCCTGCTCGCCGAGGCGCTGGTCGCGGGATTGTCCCACCGCAACTGGCACCTGTCGTGGTGGCTGTGGCACGCGCTGCTGACCACGGCGTTCGTCTTCGTCGCCTACAGCGCCTACCTGCAGTTCCGGCGGGAGGGCACGAGCGCGGGGCTGTTCGACTCGGTGGCGCTGTCGGCGACGGTCAACAGGATCAGGGCCGACTACGAGGCCGCCCTGGAGGAGCTCGTCGGTCACCTGCGGCGCAGGGAGGAGAGCAGGGTCCCGATCGCGAACAGGCTGGCGGGCAAGTTCGGGCTCACCGACGCGCAGGTGGCGGTGCTCGACCGGGCGGGCGAGGCGCTGGCCAACGAGCGGGAGCTGAGCGACCGGCTCGCGGCGCTGGCCGACATCGGCAGGCAGGCCCGCGTGGGCCTGCCAGAGAAGGAGATGCTCGCCCAGGGTCTCGACCGCGTGCGGCAGGCGTACGGGGACGTCCGGATCAAGCTCGTCGACAACGGCCGGGTCACCGTGAACTCCAAGGAGTACGGCCAGCGGGACTTCCCCGAGGACCGGCCGATCCGGCTGGAGGGGAAGCTCCTGCACCCGCTGACGGTGAAGGGCAGGCTCGCCGGGGCGCTGGAGGTGCCGATCGGCAGGACCCCGCAGGACGAGGCGCTCGCCGCCACGCTGGCCGGCCAGATGTCCATCTCCCTGGAGAACGCCCGGCTCTACAGCGAGCTGGAGACCCTCTTCCGGCAGTACATGTCGCCGGACGTGGCCCAGTCGCTGCTCGCCGACCCGCAGACGGCGGCGCTGGGCGGCGAACTGGTGGAGCTGACCGCGCTCTTCGCCGACCTCAAGGGCTTCACGAGCTTCTCCGAGCGGGTGGCTCCCGGCGAGATCGTCGAGATGCTGAACCGGTACCACACCGCGGCCGTGCCCATCGTGCTCGGCAACGGCGGCACGATCGTGCAGTTCGTGGGCGACGCGCTGCTCGCGCTGTTCAACGCCCCCGCCCGGCAGGAGGACCACGCCCTCGCCGCGGTGCGGGCGGGTCTGGCGATGCAGGAGGCGGCCGAGGAGATCGCGGCGGGGATGCCTGGATATCCTCGGTTCAGGATCGGTATCAACACCGGTGAGGCGCTCGTCGGAAACATCGGCAGCCCCGAGTTGCGCGGGTTCAACGCGATGGGCGACTGCGTCAACGTGGCCGCCCGGCTCGAGGGGATCGCGGAGCCCGGCAGCGTCGTGATCGGTCAGACCACCCTCGACCTGATCGGCCCCCGGGCCAAGACCCAGTCCCTGGGCTGGCTCAACCTCAAGGGTAGGGAACAACCCGTCCATGCCTACGTGCTGTCTGGGCTCTCGTAAAAGTACCTTTCGCCGCGAGAGCCGTACGAACACAATCGAGATCGCCAGGAGGTGGTTATGACTTCTTCCCCCGAACCGGGCGAATTCATCACATTGCTCACGGAAGACGAGGTAAAGGCCCTGTACGCCGCCGGGCGACCCCGGCGCTGGGACAGGGGCGCGACGATATGCACCGAGGGCGACGTGAGCGACTGGGTGCTCATCCTGACCTCCGGCCGCGTCAAGGTGTCCTCGCACACCGCGGTCGGCAGCGAGGTGGTCCTCGCGGTGCGAGGGCCCGGGGCGCTGCTCGGCGAGTTCGCGGCGATCGACGGGCTCCCCAGGTCCGCCACGGTCACCGCCCTCGAACCCGTGGAGGGGATCACGGTCCGCGACTTCTCCTCGTACCTGCAAGCTCATGGGAGAGTCGCCGTACTGCTGATGCAGATGGTGACCGGCAAGATGCGCGACTCCGACCGCAAGCGCATCGAGTACGGCGCGTTCGACACCACCGGCCGCGTGGCCACCCGGCTGGTCGAGCTGGCCGAGCGGTACGGCGAGCCGGACAACGGCGGGGTGCGGGTGGCGCTGCCCCTCTCCCAGGACGAGCTGGCCGGCTGGACCGGGGCCTCCCGCGAGGCGGTCAGCAAGGCGCTGCGCTCCCTGCGCGATCGCGGGCTGATCGAGACAGGCCGGCGTCGCGTGATCATCCACGACATGGAGGGCCTGCGCAAACGGGCCCGCTGAGGGCACGCCGTCCCGAAAAGGGCCGTACGGATCAGCGGAGGGGCGTGCCCGCCCTGGAGAGGAAGGGCACGCCCTCGGCACGCGAAAGCCGGGGCGCGCTTCGGGGTGAGACCGGATCACGGTCGACGTACAACGTACGTCAGACTGGGAGCCATGGTCGCAATTCCCCAAGACCTGCCTGGATCCCCCGAATACCTATCAAAACTCCGCTACGCGTGGCGGGTCTGCTCGGTCACCAGCCTCGGCCTGGTCATGATCGGCATCTCCGGCAGCACCCTGAACGTGGCGCTTCCCACCGTGGTCAGGCACTTCCACGCGGACGCGTTCTCCGCGGGCTGGGTCCTGCTCGCCTTCCTGCTCGTCAACACCGCGACGCTGGTGTTCTTCGGCCGGGTGGCCGACCTGCTCGGCCGCCGGGAGATCTACCTGGCGGGGTTCGTCCTGTTCACCGCCGGATCGTTGCTGGCCGGGCTCTCGCCGGGCAT
Source organism: Streptosporangium sp. LJ11 (assembly GCF_051918945.1). NCBI lineage: Bacteria > Bacillati > Actinomycetota > Actinomycetes > Streptosporangiales > Streptosporangiaceae > Streptosporangium > Streptosporangium sp. LJ11. The sequence continues at coordinate 90,208 of NZ_JBPXMB010000029.1, read as the reverse complement.
CTGGTTCCTGATCGCGATGCGCGCGGTGCAGGCGGTCGGCGCCGCGATGATCCTCGCCAACGGCACAGTGATCATCACCGACGCCTTCCCTCCCGACCGGCTCAGCCAGGGCATGGGCGTCTACATCGGCACCCTCTCGGTCGCCCAGCTCGCCGGCCCCACCCTGGGCGGCCTCGTCGCCGAGACCGCCGGCTGGCAGTGGATCTTCTGGATGAACGTGCCCGCCGGGTTGATCGCCCTCACCTGGGGGGCGTTCACGCTGCGCCGCGTCTCGCGGGGAGAGCGCCGGCCGGTGGACGCGCTCGGCAACCTGATCGTGTTCGCCGCCCTCTCCGCCGCCCTGATCGCGCTGTCCGAGGCGGGGTCGCGCGGCCTGTCGAGCCCCGTGGTGATCGTCGGCGCGGCGATCGCGGCGGTGCTGGTGCCGGTACTGGTCGTGGTGGAGCGCCGGGCCTCGCATCCCGTGCTCGACCTGCGGCTGTTCGGCGAGCGCATGCTGGCCTTCGCCAACCTCGCCTCCTTCTGCAACGCGCTGGCGCGCTCGGCGCTGATCCTGCTGGTCGCCCTCTACTTCCAGGCCGCCAGGGGCGTCGACGCCGTCACCGCGGCCCTGGGCGTGCTCCCCGTCCCGATCGGCATGGCCCTCGCCTCCCCCGTCGCCGGCGCCCTCGGCCGCCGCGTCAGGCCGTACGCGCTGTCGGTGGGCGGCGCCCTGATGAGCGCGACCGGGCTGGGCATCCTGCTCCTGAACACCGACCCCGCCACGCCGTACTGGATCATCGCGGTGGGCCTGTTCCTGTGCGGCTGCGGCAGCGGCACCTTCCTGACCGGCAACACGACCCAGGTCATGTCCGCCCTGCCCGCCGGGAGCCTGGGCGTGGTGAACGGCTTCCGGCTCATGATCATGAACGTCGGGATCGTGCTGAGCGTCGCCCTCACGCTCAGCGTCCTGACCAGCTCGGTCAGCGCCGAGCTGCGCGGGCAGGTGTACGCGGGCACGCTGTCGCGCGTCTCCCCCGTCGCCGTCGAGCACCTGATGACCGGTTTCCAGCGGACCTACGCCGTCCTGTTCGCCGTCGCGCTCACGGGCGCCCTGACGGCCGCCCTCGCCCGTCCCCGCCGCTCCGGTCGCGCGAGGTCGCCCTCCTGAGTCAGTGCCCTCCTGAGCGGGCGGAGAGCGCCTCGATGCCGGCCATGAGGAGGTCGACGCCGAAGGTGTCGTAGAGATCGGGGGCACTGCCCTCGGAGAGGGGCACGGCCATCTCCACGATGTGGGGGTAGACGTCCGGCGGCAGCGACTGGAGCCTGAGCCGCTTAAGGCGCGTCCGCTCGGCCGCCTCCTGCTCGGAGAGGCCGGGAGGGCAGTTCCGCCCCGGACCCGCCGCCAGCGCGATCGCGCCGCTGAGCAGGTACCGGGAGATCATGCAGCTCTCGTCGGAGGAGAACCCGCCGCGCTTGGCGAGGCCGAGGGCGGTGTCCCAGACCGCCAGGTAGGCGGGCACCTCTATGTGGTCCACCGCACCCAGCACGTCCGCCGCGCACGGGTGGCGCCGGAGCACCCTGACCAGGCCCGCGACGAGCTCGCGGAGCCCCTCCTGCCACGGGCCCGTGTAGCCCCCCTCGATCACGAAGCCCTCGATCAGGTGGCCCGCCATACCGGCGGTCAGCTGCTCCTTGTTCTTGAAGTGCCAGTAGAGCGCCATCGGGGTGACGCCCAGCTCCTGGGCGAGCCTCCGGATGGTCACCGCCGCCAGTCCCTCGGCGTCGCCGATCTCCAGCGCCTGCTCGACGACCGCCTCGCGGGTCAGTTTCCCCATCACGCTTGACAACTATACGCCGTACGGGTTCCACTGTGCACCGTACATGTACGACGTATAAGTACAACGTAGAGGACGGGGAATGACGGATACCCGCAGGTGGTGGGCGCTGGGAGCGATCTCGCTGGCCACCTTCATGACATATCTCGACAACAACGTGGTGAACGTGGCGCTGCCCACGATCCAGCGGGACCTCGGGCTGAGCATCTCCGGGCTGGAATGGATCGTGAGCGGCTACATCCTGGTGTTCGCCGGGCTGATGCTCGTCGGCGGGCGCCTGGCCGACGTCTTCGGGCGGCGGCGTGTCTTCCTGATCGGCCTCGTCGTGTTCACCGCGGCGTCGTTCGCGGCCGGGATGGCCACCGACGGCGGCGCGCTGATCGCCACCCGGGCGGTGCAGGGCGTGGGGGCGGCGTTCCTCACCCCCACGGCGCTGGCCCTGCTCACCTCGATCTTCCCCGACACCAGGGAACGCGCGACGGCGGTCGGCCTGTGGAGCGCGGTCGGCGCGCTCGCCCTCGCCCTCGGCCCGCTGACCGGCGGGTTGATCAGCGAGCGCTGGCACTGGGGCTGGATCTACCTGATCAACGTGCCCATCGGGATCGTGACGCTCGGCCTCGCGCTCTGGGCGATCAGGACGGCCCCCCGGGAGACGGTACGGCGCGGCCTCGACGTCCCGGGCCTGGTGACGTCGAGCCTGACGCTGTTCGCGCTGACGTACGCGCTCATCGAGGGTGCGGGGGCCGGATGGACCTCCCCGGAGATCCTGGGCGCCTTCGGGATCGCGGCCGTGTCGGCGCTCGCCTTCGTCACGATCGAGCGCCGCGGCCGGGAGCCGATGATCGACCTGTCGCTGTTCCGGTCGCGGGTGTTCAGCGGGGGCACGCTGTCGATGGGCCTGTGGTCCTTCGGGGTGTTCGGCATCTACTTCTTCACCGCGCTGTACCTGCAGAACGCGCTGGGCTTCTCGCCGATCGAGGCCGGGGCGGCGTTCGTGCCGATGGCGCTGGTGATGGCCGTCACCGCCACCCTCGCCCCGAGGCTCGACCGGGCCCTGGGCACCGCGCGGACCGTGGCTGCCGGGCTCCTGCTGATGGCCGTGTCGGTGTTCGGGATCTCGTTCGTCGGGGAGGGCGGGTCGTTCGGCGACCTGCTGCCGTGGTTCCTGGTCTACGGGGTGGGCGGCGGCATGCTGGTGCCGCTCACCACCGCGATCCTCGGCGCGCTTCCGGCGGGCAGGACGGGGGTCGCCTCGGGCGTGCTGAACGTCTCGCGCGAGATCTTCGGCCTGCTCGGCATCACGGTCCTGGGGGCGATCCTCGGCGCGCGGCAGTCCTCGCTCCTGGCGGAGGGCGCCGGGCAGCCGGCCGCCTTCCTGGACGCCTACCGGTACACGCTGGTCGTCGCCGCGGCCATCGTGCTGGTGGGCGTGCCGGTGAGCCTGCTGTCGCTGCGGGCCTCCCGGGCCGCACGCCCGCCGGTGGCCACCGAGGAACGTCCCGCCGTACCGGTGGGTTAGGGCCCCGGACACGCGGAAGGGCACCGGCCCGCGTCCCCGGGGTGGGACGCGGGCCGGTGCCGGAAGCGGTGCGAGCCGGCGGCCGGATCAGGAGCCGGTCCACGTCCCCCCGAGCGGGCGCGGGCCGGTGCCCGGACGGAGCCGGTGCCGGGACGCGAACCGCGGGCGGACGCGGGTGCGAACCGGCGGCCGGGTCAGGAGCCGATCTTGCCGCCCTTCGCGTGCCAGGCGACCACGACGGACGGGCGGGGCTGGGAGGTACCGCCGTCAGGCCAGTGGCTGCTGGGGGTCTCGGGGGTGGCGCCGTCGGTCTCACCGGGGTGCTGCACGGCCACGAAGACGCTGCGCTGGTCCGCGCTGACCAGCGGGCCGCAGGTCTCCGCGCCGACCGGCACGCTCAGGAACTGCTTCAGGTGACCGCGCTCGGGGCCACGGACCGGCATGGCGAACAGGCCGTCGTTGGCGCCGAGCTGGTTGCCGTCGGTGGAGATCCAGAGGTTGCCGTCGGCGTCGAAGGCGACGTTGTCCGGGCAGGAGATCGGCGAGACCTTGGTCTTGTCGAACCCGGCGAAGTAGGTCGCCGGGTCGTTCGGGTCGCCGCAGACCAGGGGCAGGGACCAGGCGAAGGTCGTGGCCCCGGCGTCGTTGCGCCGCTCGACGATCTCCAGGACGTGGCCGTGCTTGTTCGCCGGACGCGGGTTGGCCTCGTCCACCTGGGCCGGGGTCCGGTTGCTGTTGTTGGTCAGGGCCACGTAGACGCCGCCGGTGACGGGGTTGCGCTCCACGTCCTCGGGACGGTCCATCTTGGTCGCGCCGACCTTGTCGGCCGCCGTACGGGTGTAGACGAGCACCTCCGCGGCCGTCATCCCGGGAACGTGCGAGACCTTGCCGGTAACCAGCGGGATCCACTCGCCCGAGCCGTCGAACCGCCCGTCGGCGGGGAGCTTGCCGGTGCCGTCGATCTCGGTGGCCGGGCTGTTACCGGTGAACTTCGCCACGTACAGCGTGCCGTCGTCCAGCAGGGTCCGGTTGTGCCGGTCGAAGCCCCGGATGTAACGCTCCCGGGAGACGAACTTGTAGACGTACTCGAACCGGGAGTCGTCGCCCATGTAGGCCACCACCCGGCCGTCGGCGGCCAGGGAGGTGGTGGCGCCCTCGTGGGCCAGCCTGCCCAGGGCGGTTCGCTTGATCGGGGTGGAGTCGGGGTCGAACGGGTCGATCTCCACGATCCAGCCGGTGCGGTTGACCTCGTTCGGGTGCTTGGCCAGGTCGAAACGCTCCTCGACCCTGTCGAACCTGCGGTTGCCGCTCGGGACGCCCGTCGTGATGTTCACCCCGTACCGGGCGAGGTACGGCTTCTGCGCCTCGGGCACGCCGTTGCCGTTGACGAAGTACTGGTTGAAGTTCTCCTCGCCGCTGAGCACCGTTCCCCACGGCGTGGTGCCGCCCGCGCAGTTGTTCAGCATGCCGACCGGCGTGGTGCCCTTGGGGTCGGCGGCGGTCCTCAGCAGGGCGCTGCCGGCCGCAGGGCCGGTGAACTTCATGGGGGTGTGCACGGTGACGCGGCGGTTGTAGCGGCGGGAGCCCCGGGTGACCAGCTTCCACTGGCCGGACCCGCCCACCCGCTCGATCTCGACCACCGAGCCGCCGTGCGCGGCCATCCCGATCCTGATCTGCTCCTCCGTCGCGGAGGTGCCGTCCGTGTAACCGCGGAACATCAGGCTCTCGTCGCTGTACTCGTGGTTGACCCAGAGCAGGCCCCGGTGCTGCCCCATCGGGAAGAGGGTGACGTAGTCGCAGTTGTAGCCGAACTGCTTGGCCTGCGCGGCTGCCGTCTGGTTCTCGAAGTCGAACGCGGGGGCGCCGGGCAGAACCGGGTCGCCCCAGCGCACCACGGCCGCCGACAGGTAGCCCGAGGGGACCGTCACCTTGTCGTCGGTGTTCGGCGCGATCGCGGTGAAGCGGAGACCGCTCTTCTGGCCGTGGTCGTGACCGTGGCCCCCGCCGAAGGTGCTCGCGTCCACGTCCACGTCCACGTCCGGGTCGGCGAGGGCGGGGAGCGCCGTGCCGATCCCGACCCCGGCGACGACGGCGCCCAGGGCACCGGCCCGCAGCATGGCGCGACGGGTCATCGCCTCGGCGACCACGTCGCCGAAGTAGCTGTTGTCGCTGGTGTTCGTCACATCGTGGGCGCACTGGTCACCGCAGCGGAACCGGCAGGTGAGCGCGCTGCGTCCACCCTTGTGCGGGCTCGTGAGCAGGGGGAGCAGTCGGCGCGGCGACATGTTCGCCACAGGGTCCTCCAAAAAGGGGCGAGGTCTTTCGGCCCGGAGGCTACGCGGGCCGGCCGAACCCGAGGTGAACGACGTCGACCGGGATGATGAACCGTTTGCCGGGACGAGCCGTCCGGGGCGCTGTCCCGGGACGCGGCTCCGGCGGGCATCATGGATCACGTGCCACCTCACAAGCCCGACGCGGCCAAGGTCCGCGCCGCCCTCGACACCCAGCTGAGCGCTCTCGACGAGCCGCCCTACGACGGACCAGGAGGGCTCGCGGCGCTGCTGGGCGCCTGCGTGAGCGTGGTGATGAGAGCCTTCGAGCGGGGAATCCGCCCGGAACGGGAGATCACTCGCTTCGCCGTACGGCACCTGCTGGACGAGCTGGCGACGGCCGCGCCGGGCCGGACCGTCGAGGTCCGGGTCCCGCCCTACGCGGCGGTGCAGTGCGTCGAGGGTCCCCGTCACACCCGGGGCACCCCGCCCAACGTGGTGGAGACCGACGCGCGCACCTGGCTGGAACTCGCCACCGGCGGCCTGACCTGGTCCGAGGCGATGGCCGCCGGAAAGATCGCGGCGAGCGGGGCCCGCGCCGACCTGTCCGGCCACCTCCCTCTCCGATAGCCGCCCCGGGCAGGCTGTGACCCCCGTCGGCCCCCGTCGACCCCCGTCCGCCGTTACGGGGCGGTCGGCACCTGGACGCCGAACCTGTCCTCGATGCAGCGCCGCTGCAGCTCCGGCGGCAGGTTGACGCAGTCGCCGACCTTGCTGTAGAGCCAGCTCATGAACACCGCGGCGATCACCAGGGTGAGAAGGCTCAGCGCGATCCCCACCCAGGCCCGGCCCGGCCTGGACTTCTTGACGAGCGCGACGATGCCGACGATCAGGCCGACGATCGCCACCAGCACGCCGAGGCCGCAGACGACGAGCGACACGATCGCGACGATCCCGAGCACGAGCGCGGCGGTGCCCAGCCCGCCGCCGGGCTTGCGCCCCTCGTCCGGGTACGCCGGGTAGGGCGTGGCGTACGGATAGCCGGGCGCGCCCGGAGGGGCCGGGTACGGTGTGCCGCCCTGGAGCGGCTGGGAGGGACCGGTCGCGGGTGACGGCTGCGCACCGGGACCGCCGTAGGGCTGCCCGGCCTGCTGCGCCTCCCCGTACGTGGGCTGCTCCCCGTAGCCATACCGGCCCGTTTGCTGTGGATGGCCCGGCTGGGGCGCTCCCGGGGCGCCGGGAACGGGCGGCCGGTCCGCCTGGAAGCCACCGGCGGGCTCGGCGGGCCGCTGCGGGGCCTCAGGTTCCCCGGAGGACGCCGGTTGCTCGTAGCGCGACGGCGGGGTGGGGGCTGCCGGTGTCCCGGGGTGGTCCGTCCCCCCGGGTCGGCCGGACTCGCCGGAGGTCTCCGAGGCGCTCTCCCAGCCGGGGTAGGCGGACGGCGTGGTGCCCGGCACCGTGTAGGGCTGCCCCTCGGGCACCGCCCCCTCACGAGTCCCTTCGGGCACCCCCTCACCGGTGCCCCCGGGCGCGCCCTCCCGCGCTCCCTCGGCCCTGCCCTCGGATGCCCCCCCGGACTCCGAAGACCCCGAGTCCTCCGAAGCCCAGGATGGGCCGGGAGTCCCGGACTGCCCCAGGTACCCCGGCGCGGCGTACGGGCCGCCCGCCTGGTCGGGCGGCGGCACCTCCGGCGCGGTCGGCGTGTCCGGATGCGGCGGAACCCGTGGTTCGGCGGGAATCGCGGCCGGCGGCCAGGTCGGGGCCTCATTGGGATCGGGCACGGGTGTCTCGGGATCCGGCTCCTCCCACGGCTCCGGCGTCGGGGGCGTCGACGGCGTCGACGCCCCCGACCCCCACACGGAACCCTCGCCGGGCTCCCGGCCCTGGGGCTCGGCCCGGCCGGGGATCTCCGTCCACCCGGTCGGCTCGGCCCTGCCGGAAGGTTCGGCGGAACCGGCCTGGCCTGGAGACTCGGCGGAGCCTGAGGGATCGGCCCACCCGGTGGACTCGCCCGCCGGGGCGGGGGGTTGCCGCCACGTGGGCGGCTCGTTCGAGGGAGGGACGGGCCAGGCGGTCGTCTCCGGGACGGCGGGCTCGTGCTCGCCGGGCACGGCCGCCTCCTCGGAGGTGTCCTGTGGCTCCTCCGAGCCGGACCCTTCCTGTCCTTCCTGCTCTGGGCGCCTGTCCCGCGGCACTCGCCGCGGGTCGGGCTGGTTCGGGTCCACAGGTGTTGTCACGTCTCTTCTCCCGACGCTCGGGCATGCCGGATATCTCACACTCCCCTGTCAGCCACCGGCGAAACAGGCTGACACGGCAAAACACCGATGATCGTTCGGTCAGGGTGCTACATGCCGCGGAACGGACCCTGGGTGCGAGCAGGGAAGAAGCCGACCTAGAATGAAGCATGTGCTGAAGGGCGACGGCCATCTGAGCCATGACCTTGATCCTCACGACCGGCCTCCGAAGGACGCATGTGGCGTCTTCGGGGTGTGGGCCCCTGGGGAGGAAGTCTCCAAACTCACCTACTACGGGCTGTACGCGTTGCAGCACCGCGGCCAGGAGTCCGCGGGCATCGCGGTCAGCGAGGGCAGCAGGATCCTCGTCTACAAGGACATGGGCCTGGTGGCCCAGGTCTTCGACGAGTCCGTGCTCGGGACCCTCCGCGGCCACCTGGCGATCGGCCACTGCCGCTACTCGACGACCGGGTCGAGCGTCTGGGAGAACGCGCAGCCGACGCTGAGCTCGACCGAGTCCGGCGGGCTCGCGCTCGCCCACAACGGCAACCTGATCAACACCCCGGAGCTGGCCAGGCGCCTGGCCCCCGGATCCACCAGGGCGACCACCGACACCGAGGTGCTGACGACGCTGCTGGCCCAGGACCGCAGCCAGTCCATCGACGACGCGGCGGCCGAGCTGCTTCCGCAGGTCAGGGGCGCCTACTCGCTCGTCTTCATGGACGAGAAGACTCTCTACGCGGCCCGCGACCCACAGGGCGTCCGCCCGCTGGTCCTCGGGCGCCTGGAGCGCGGCTGGGTGGTCGCCTCGGAGACCGCGGCGCTGGACATCGTGGGCGCCACGTTCGTCCGCGAGATCGAGCCGGGCGAGCTGATCACCATCGACGAGCGCGGCGTGCGCTCGCGCAGGTTCGCGCTCGCCGAGCCCAAGGGCTGCCTGTTCGAGTACGTCTACCTGGCCCGCCCGGACACCACGATCGCCGGGCGCGGCGTGCAGACCACGCGCGTCGAGGTCGGCCGCGTGCTGGCCCGCGAGCACCCGGTCGAGGCCGACCTGGTCATCCCGACCCCCGAGTCGGGCACTCCCGCCGCCGTCGGCTACGCCGAGGAGAGCGGGATCCCCTACGGTCAAGGTCTGGTCAAGAATTCCTACGTGGGCCGGACCTTCATCCAGCCGTCCCAGACGATCCGCCAGCTGGGCATCCGGCTGAAGCTCAACCCGCTGAAAGAGGTCGTCGCGGGCAAGCGCCTGGTGGTCGTGGACGACTCGATCGTGCGGGGCAACACGCAGCGGGCGATCGTCAAGATGCTGCGCGAGGCGGGCGCCACGGAGGTGCACGTCCGGATCTCCTCCCCGCCGGTCAGCTGGCCGTGCTTCTACGGCATCGACTTCGCCACTCGGGCCGAGCTGATCGCCGGTTCGCTGAGCGTGGAGGAGATCCGCGCCTCGCTCGGCGCCGACTCGCTCGGATACATCTCGCTGGAGGGCCTGACCGCGGCCACCACGATCCCCGCCGACCGGCTCTGCCGTGCCTGCTTCGACGGCGAGTACCCCATCCCGATCGACCAGGACAACGTGGGCAAGTACGTGCTGGAGGCCAAGCGTTGAGCGGGCCGGGCGCGCAGAGAGAGGCTTCATGACCAGCTACGCGGCCGCCGGAGTGGACATCGACGCGGGCGAGCGCGCCGTCGAGCTGATGAAGTCGAAGGTCGCGCGGGCGCGCAGGCCCGAGGTCGTGGACGACGCCAGCGGTTTCGCCGGCCTCTTCGACGCCTCGGCCCTGCTGTCGTACCGGCGGCCGCTGCTCACCACGTCGACCGACGGCGTCGGAACCAAGGTCATGCTGGCCCAGCGGCTCGACAAGCACGACACGATCGGGATCGACCTGGTCGGCATGGTCGTCGACGACCTGGTCGTCTGCGGCGCCGAGCCGCTGTTCATGACCGACTACATCGCCTGCGGCAAGGTGGTCCCCGAGCGGATCGCCGAGATCGTGGGCGGTGTCGCCGAGGGCTGCCGCCTGGCGGGCTGCGCTCTCGTCGGCGGGGAGACCGCCGAGCACCCCGGCGCCATGGAGGCCGGCGAGTACGACCTCGCGGGTGCCGCCACCGGGGTGGTTGAGGCCGACAGGATGCTCGGCCGCGACAGGGTCCGCGCGGGCGACGTGGTCCTCGCGCTGGCCTCCTCGGGCGTGCACTCCAACGGTTACTCGCTGGTCAGGCACATCATCGACCGGGCCGGGCTGTCCCTGGAGGCCGAGCTGCCCGAGCTGGGGCGGACGCTGGGCGAGGAGCTGCTGGAGCCGACCAGGATCTACTCCCTCGACTGCCTGGAGCTGGCCCGCGCGGTCGACGTCCACGCGTACGCCCACATCACGGGCGGCGGCCTGGCGGGCAACCTGTCCCGCTCGCTGCCCCCCGGTCTGGACGCGCTGCTCGACCGCTCGTCATGGACCCCGCCCGCCGTCTTCGAGGTGCTCGCGGGGCACGGCGGGGTGGCTCAGGCCGACATGGACCGGACGTTCAACCTGGGTGTGGGCATGGCCGCGGTCGTCCCCGCCGAGGCCGTGGAACCGGCCCTGGCGCTGCTCGGGGAGCGGAACCTCCCCGCCTGGGTGCTCGGCGAGATCGTCGAGGGCTCGGGCCAGGCGCGTTTCCGCTGATCCGCCCGCCTTCCCGGCGAAGGCGACCCCGCGGCTCCCGTGTCCCTCCCGGCCGGTGTCACCGGCCGGGAGGGGACGCGCCGGATCCTGTCACCGGTCCGAAGAGCCGGAAAGGGATGCGCCGGATCCCCGGCGGGTACGGCGAAAAGCGCTCCGGACCACCGGAGCGCCGCATATTGTCGACTCGTAGCGAGAAGAACACCCGGTGGCCTGTGCTCACCACCGGGTGTCCTGCTCACCGTCAACCTGAAATCCGCCTAGCGGCGGCCGGATGTCCCGTCGTCGCGGTCATCTCCGGAGCCGAAGTCATCGGCGTAATCGGCGTACCGATCCGCCAGCTCGTCGTAGGCGTCGTTGGAGTCGTCATTGTGGTTGGAGTCGTCTCTGACTCCGAGCTCGTCGCGCAGACGCTCAAGATCAGTGCCACCGCTGTTGTACTTCAGCTGGCGAGCAACCTTGACCTGCTTGGCCTTTGCTCGGCCGCGCCCCATTGGCTCGACCCCCTCGTGTGGGGTCGTGCCCGACCCCTCGTCGCTAACGCACCACGCACTGACGCCACCTGACTTAGGCGTCAGCTCTCGTTCGCCTACAACCGTACCCGTTTTACGCCCGGCTCGGTACGTCGTATGGGCGTGTGGGGCTAGTGGCCCAGCCAAATGCCCCTAATTCGCCCGACTTCCGACATTCTGCGCTCAGCCAGCCTATCGGCTGCGACGGCCGGAGGGACGCCATCCTCCGCCGCACTAGAGAAGATCTTGAGAGTCGTGTCGTAGATCTGGGTGGCCTTTGCCTGGGCCCGCTCCATGTTGAATCCCCTGATCTCGTCCGCGACCTGGATGACGCCGCCGGAATTGACCACGTAGTCGGGCGCGTAGAGGATCCCGCGGTCGGCGAGCTGCTTCTCCACGCCGGGGTGGGCCAGCTGGTTGTTGGCCCCGCCGCAGACGATCGCGGCGCGCAGACGGGCCACCGTCTCGTCGTCCAGCGCCCCGCCGAGGGCGCACGGCGCGTAGACGTCGACGTCGGCGGCGGTGAGCTCCAGCCGGTCGGCGACGACCTCGACCTGGGGGTGGATCCGCCGCAGCCGTTCCACGGCCCCCTCGCTCACGTCGCAGACCACGACCTCCGCGCCGTCCTCGATCAGATGGCCGACCAGGCGGTGGCCGACCTTGCCCACACCCTCGACGCCGACGCGCCTGCCGCGCAGCGTCGGCGTCCCGTACGTGTGCTCGGCGGCGGCGCGCATGCCCTGGAACACGCCGAGGGCGGTCAGGATCGACGAGTCGCCGGCCCCGCCGTTGGCCAGCGTGCGGCCGGTCACGTAGGAGCACTCGCGGGCCACGATGTCCATGTCCTCGCTGTAGGTGCCCACGTCGCACGCCGTGTAGTAGCGGCCCCCGAGCGACTGGACGAACCTGCCGTAGGCGCGCAGCAGCGCCTCGCTCTTGTCCGTCGCCGGGTCGCCGATGATGACGGCCTTGCCGCCACCGAGGTCGAGCCCCGCCAGGGCGTTCTTGTAGGCCATCGCCCGCGAGAGGTTGAGCACGTCGGCCAGCGCGGCCTGCTCGCTCTCGTAGGGATAGAACCTGGTGCCGCCCAGGCCGGGGCCCAGGGCGGTGTTGTGGATGGCGATGATCGCGTGAAGGCCGCTGCGCTCGTCGGAGCAGAAAACGACCTGCTCGTGCCTCGCCTGGCCGCCGGTTGCCGGGCCCGCGTCCTTGTGGGACAGCCCGAAGACGTCGGTCACTGTGGTGACTCCCAGTCGTTCGTTACCGCCGCACCGTCGCGGCGGAGATCACCCTCAGCGTAACCACATGTCCGTAAAGGCACGACGTGCACGAACGTCCCATCTCAATGGCCGAGACGACCACCGCGGAAGCCGGTCCGCTGCGGACAACGGCCGGTCCTTCGTGACACGATGCGGTCGTGCTGCCCTATGCCGCGTACCTCCGCGTCTACGAACCGCTGGTCGCGTTCGCCCCGGCGGAGCGCGTCTCGTGGGCCGCCTACGCCGAGGCGGCCGACCGACCGCGCCGAGCGAGCGCCCTCCACGCCGAGCACGGCGAGGCGATGCGACGCCTTCTGGGGGTGCCACCGGCTCCGGCACCCGCCCAGGAGAGCCCCAACGCCTATCTGAGGCGCGTGGAGGAGGTCCTGTACGTCTGCCCGTGGCAGAGCAGGCTGAGGTCCTGGCTCGCCTTCTCACGCTTTCGCGGGGCGACCCCGCCCAAGCTGATGGAGCGTTTCGTGCCACCCGCCGTCGCGGAGCAGACGGCCGACGACTTCGACCGGTTCAAGCGCCGCACCGACTCCGCCGCGCTGCGCACGCACATCCGCGGCTCCACCTGGCACGTTCCGACCTCGTGGTTCGTCCCCTTCGACGGCAACGAGCGCTGGCTGGTCATCGACGGCGGCGAGGGCAAGGGGGGCACGACCACCACGCGCAACCTGATCTACGTCACCTCCATGGCCCACGCCAGGCGCCGCAGCGCCCGCGCCCTGCAGATCATCAGGAGGCAGGTGGGCGAGGTCTCGGTCACCGCCGAGGTCGAGGACGTGGCGCGCTGGCTGGAGGAGTTCCACCCGCATTCGCTGGTCGAGCTCGACTACGGCGGCATCGTCAACCTCATGGACGACGAGACGCTCCAGGCCGACGAATCCGTGGCGGAGCTCGCGGCGGCGCTGACAGGTCTGGAAAAAGGCGAGGAAGAACTGGCGTTCGCCATGTACCAGCGCGTCATCCTCCGCTGGCGATCAATACAACTTCTCGAATCGGCAAACTGAGTCGCAAATCATCCCTTCGACCTGCGTAAGTAGGTCCGTCGATGACCGGGGATGCACCTACGAACTGAGTAGTTTGCCGTTTTCACTGCGATACCACGAAACGTGTCGCTAGAATCACCGAGCGTGACAACAACACGTGCACAAGAGAGATGAGTCGCTCAAAGACTCGCCAATCGCTCTACGTGGCTGTATGGTCACATCGGGTGATGCCGCATATGGCCCAAACAGCCGCACGCAAGGGCCATAGGCGGACATCCGTGACAAGCGTCAAGTCGCAGGATCGCTGTCGCCGGTCCACATGGAGGAGAGGCCGCACAAATGTCAGCTCGTACACCCGAGGCAGAGCCGCTGCTCACCCCGGCGGAGGTCGCAACCATGTTCCGCGTCGATCCCAAGACCGTGACCCGGTGGGCGAAGGCGGGCAAGTTGACGTCCATCCGCACCCTGGGTGGACACCGCCGGTACCGGGAGACTGAGGTTCGCGCGCTGCTCGCGGGGATTCCGCAGCAGCGCTCAGAGTAAGACGGGGGCCGTCACTGACCTAGGGGGATTGGTGCGCGCTCACCCTTTGAGCGTGTAGGCCACACGGGTTTGTGGGGAGCGGCGTCGCCCGCCCGGCGCCGCCCCAGCACGTACCCCGCCCTCCGGCGCGTGCTCCGAACGACCGAGCGCGTGCTCCGAAGGGCTCGGAAGTATCTTCCAGGGGGTTTCTCTCAGCCGTCCGCCCCGGGCCTCTCCCGGTCCGCAGGGCGGCTCGATCCACCTCTGACCAGGTTGTCCAGCAACTCGCCGACCTGCGAGTCGTGCTCGGCCGCCACGCCGAGCAGCGCCACCATCTGACCGATCAGCATGCGCTCCAGCGCCGGCCGCTCGATGTCGCGGCGCTCCAGCCAGTCGAGGCCCGCGGTCTCGACGGAGGCGATCCACGAGCGCAGCGTGACGCGGAGCACGGGGCCCGGCTCCTCGACCCGCATCTGCTTCATGATCAGTTTGAGCAGCCGGTGCCTGACCGCGTCGACGACCTCCCCGGTCTCACCGCTGCTGTTGGCGGGGCCGCCCTTGAGCAGCGCGGCGAAGCCCGTCGCGTGTTCCTCGACGAAGTCGAAGTAGCGGGTGAGGCCCCCGGTCAGCTCGTCCAGCGGATGTCCGCCCTGAGGTCTGAGCCTCGCCTCCAGCTGGGCTGCGGCGCTCTTCAGCGCGGCGACGTAGAGCTCCTGCTTGCCGCCGAAGTAGTGGTAGACCAGGGCCCGCGACGCGCCGGCCGCGGAGGCCACGTCGTCGATCGACACGTATTCGGCGTCACGCCTGCTGAACAGCTCCAGGGCCGCCGCCATGAGCTCCTCGCGGCGCCGGTCGACGGTGAGCCTGCGCCGCGCCGGTCGCGCGCCGCCCGCCGCGGGTTTCGCCCGTTCGGCGGCTCCGGATGTCGACCCCACACCGCGAAGCCTATCGGAGCCGATCCGCCCGGCGCCGGGGTCAAGATCGGAGTTCCCTTCCGCGCAAGCCGTACCCCATTCGGAACTCGATCGTTTTGAGTGACAGGTGCCCATCCACCATCGCGGGGGAGAGCCATGTCAGGACCGCCGGTCAACACCACCGTCACCCGAGCCCGCGGGTTCGCCGAACCCGTTCTGTCCGAGGGGGGCGGCGGGCCACGCCCGAGACCCACGATCCGCAACGTGGCCGAACGAGCCGGTGTCTCCAAATCACTGGTCTCGCTCGTCCTGCGCGGATCGCCCCACGTCAGCGAACATCGCAGGCAGGCCGTGCTCCAGGCGGCCAGAGACCTCGGCTACCGGCCCAACGCGGTCGCGCGCAGCCTGGTCGAGGGCCGCACCCACCTGGTCGGGGCGCTCGTCGCCGACCTGCACAACCCGTTCTACGCGGAGTTCCTGGACGGCCTGCAGGAGAGCCTGCACGGCGACGGGCTGAGACTCCTCATCGGCAACAGCCAGTGGGACCCCGCCTTCGAGGACGAGGCGGTCGAGGCGTTCCTCGAACTGCGCGTCGACGGGCTCGTCCTGCTCGGCATCGCGCCCACCAGCGGGACGCTCATCGAGGCCACCGGCTACACGCCGACCGTGGTGGTGGGCGAGCGCGACATCGACCTCGGCGGCGTGGACATCGTCGTCGACGACGACCAGCTCGGCGCCCGCCTCGCCGTCGACCACCTCGTGGAGCTCGGTCACCGCAGGATCGCCCACATCGAGGCCTCGGGCATCTCCTCCGGGCGCTTCCGGTGCGAGGGCTACCTGGTCGCGATGCGCAGGCACTCCCTGGCGCCGTACATCATGGTCGAGGAGGGCGAGTCCAGCGAGGAGGGCGGCGCGAGGGCGGCGCACAGCCTGCTCACGCGCGATCCCCGGCCCACAGCGATCTTCGCCGCCAACGACCTGGTGGCCATGGGCGTGCTGTCCGCGGCCGCCGAGCTGGGTCTGCGGGTTCCCGAGGACCTGTCCGTGGTCGGGTACGACAACATCCACCGCGCCGGGACCCAGCCGATCTCGCTGACCACCGTGGACCAGCCGCGCCGCGCCATGGGCCGTTCCGCCGCCGCGCTGCTGAACGACCGGATCGGCGACCCCGGCAAGACCTCGCGCCTGCGCCAGGTCGCGCCGCAGCTGGTCGTACGGAACAGCACGAGTTCCGCCGAACGCTAAAGAGCCTGCCTGGAGCGTTACAGCACGCCCAGGCAGGCTCCATGACCTCCCAAAGACCAGGTCAACATCGTGAACGGCGGCGCGCCGCCGGTGTTGACTCTGGCCGAGACGAGGGGGTAACAATGCGTGATCCGGAACTGGTGTCATGCGCCCAGCGGGCCGCCGCCGAACTCGAGCGGGCGTGGGCGCACTGGCGGGCCGCCCGGGGCCGCAACGGCGACGCCGGGGCCGAGTCCGTGGCCAGCTACGTGGCCCATTCGATCGACCACCCCTGGGGACGGCCTCGCGTGGTCCTCGGGCTGGACGCCGAGGACGCCAGGGAGCTCGCCGCGCTCCTGCAGAAGCTGGAGGTCGGCGAGCACGCCTGGTGACGGGCCCACGCCGCCGCCTTCCGTGACGGAAAGCACATTTGACGGGAAGGCGTCTCTGACGGGGAAGCACCACACGCCTCGTGACAGGCGGGTGAGGGGAGCGCCTCACGCCTCGTAACAGGCGGGCACATATCGCGACAACGGCCGTGTCATGCCCTCAGGCCACGTAAGTTGGGTGGTCGACGACTTCCTTGGGGGCGATGAGCGTGACCGGTAAAGCACTCGCGGCGACCCTTGTCCTGTGCGGGCTCGGCGTCGCCGCCTGCGGTGGAACCGCCGCGGGCGCGGACCTCGCGCGGGAGCGCGGGCCCGTTCCTCCCGCGGCCGGAACGGCCGCGGCCCCGGCGGCCGACGGCACCGCCGGCACCCCGGCAGGCCCGGCGGCCGGCGCGGCGGGCGATCCCGCCGCGAGCCCCGCCACCGGGCGCGGCGGCGAGGGCCGCGAGTCGCTCAGCGGCAAGGTCGTGGTCATCGACCCCGGCCACAACGGGCAGAACTACCGCCACCCCGCGGAGATCAACAAGAAGGTCAACGTCCTGACCCAGTGGAAGGCCTGCGACACCACCGGCACCGCCACCGCGAACGGCTACAGCGAGGCGGCCTTCACCTGGGACGTCTCCCAGCGTCTGGCCAAGATCCTCAAGAGCCGCGGCGCGACGGTGAAGTTGACCCGCGACAGCAACTCCGGCGTCGGGCCGTGCATCACCCAGCGGGCCGCGATCGGCAACAGGGCGAAGGCGGACGCGGCGATCTCGATCCACGCCGACGGGTCGAGCACCGCCAACCACGGCTTCCACGTGATCATGCCGGAGAAGATCGGCGGCCCGGTCGACCCGGTGGTCGGGGCCTCCAGGAAGCTCGGCCTGGACGTGCGGAACGCCTTCAGGCGCGGCACCGGCCTGTCGTACTCCACCTACATCGGCAAGAACGCCCTCGACTACCGCAACGACCTCGGCGGCCTGAACCTCTCCACGGTTCCCAAGATCTTCGTCGAGTCCGGCAACATGAGGAACCCCGCCGAGGCGGCCAAGTTCCAGCAGCCGGCGTTCCGGCAGAAGATCGCGCTCTCCCTGGCCAACGGGCTGCAGCAGTACCTGGGGCGGTAAGCCCCCCGGCCCGGCCCGTGTCAGCGGCCCGGCGGGCCGTCCAGGCCCAGGGCCTCGAGGTTGTCGCGGGCCGGGTGGCGGCGCGCGGCCGGGCCCGCGGCGAAGGCGCGCAGGATGTTCCCCGTCGCCTTGCGGACAAAGGCCCCGGCCCGGTCCGTGACGCCGTGGCCGCAGCGGGCGCCCCGCATGGCGCACACCCAGCGCATCGTGCCCGAGCTGAACACCGCGGCGCCGCTCGGCACGGTGTAGTAGGCGCTGTGCGCGACCGTGGCGCGGCCTCCGCAGTTCACCGGGGACACCGACAGGACCTCCATCG
Source organism: Streptosporangium sp. LJ11 (assembly GCF_051918945.1). NCBI lineage: Bacteria > Bacillati > Actinomycetota > Actinomycetes > Streptosporangiales > Streptosporangiaceae > Streptosporangium > Streptosporangium sp. LJ11. The sequence goes on along the minus strand of NZ_JBPXMB010000029.1, from coordinate 72,468 downwards.
GGCGTGGCACGCCCGCGCCGACCCTGTCGGTCTCCACGCCCACCATCCCGGGGAAGGTGGTGCCGCGCCGCACCCCGGTCCCCCTGAAGATCCAGTTGCCGGGACGCCTGACCACGTAGGCGGACTCGGAGGGAAAGCAGTCGTACATCGGGCCGGTCAGCGAGCTCTCCGGCCTGGCGGTGGCGCGCCACAGGATCGTCCCGGGGTCCTCGGCGGCGTCCTTGTGGCAGACGACCAGGCGGCGCGGGCCCAGGCGCCTCGCGGCGAGGCGGACCCGCCAGTAGACGGCGTTGGCGCCCAGGAAGGCGAGGTTGGTGCCGTGGTCCCGGGCGGCCTCGACGGTGCGGCGCATGCCCGGCGACCAGTACTCGTCGTGCCCCAGGGACACCAGGCCCCTCGCCCCGTCGAGAACGCGCGGGTCGCGGTCCAGGTCCAGGCTCGTGACGTAGGCGAGCGGTACGCCGCGGCGCTCGGCGAGCTCGATGGCGTCGCGTTCCATGTCCAGGAAGAGCCGTGCCCCTGAGGCGTCGTACGGGCGGTCGAAGCTGACCGCCCGGGACCTGTCCCCGAAGCCGCCGGGCCCCTCGTAGAGGCTGCGGCCGCCCCAGCCGTTGTACGCCTGCCAGGTGGTGACCGCGTTGACGACGACCAGGCGCCCCCTGGTGGAGGCGGACCTGACGGTGAGGGGGACGTAGCGCCGTCCCCCGGTGGCGGCGTCCAGCCGGATCAGGTAGGAGCCCTCGGGCCAGCCCGAGGTGTCCACCTCGGGACCGGGTTTCCAGTGGGCGGCGGTCACCGTCCCGGTGGCGGCGATCGTCCTGGGCGGCGCCTGCCTCGTGCCGGGCAGCCCGGCCGCCCGCCAGACCCGCCTGGCCCCCGCTCCGCCGTACCAGCCCATCCGGAAGGCCCTGGCGGTGTAGCGGTCGGCGGTGGTCGAGACGTACAGCCGGAAACGCTCTCCGGGCAGCACGCTCACCCGGTCGGCGAAGCCCTCGATCTCGTGCTCGGCGCCACGCCGGCGCAGCCGCCAACCGGGATCTCCCGCCCTGGCGTTCTCCGCCACGGTGGTGCCGGCCCCCTCGGCGCTCCGCACCGCGGAGGAGGACTCCGAGGGAGTGGGCGAGGGCGGGGTAGGGCTCTCGACGGTGGCGGAACACCCGGCGGCCAGCATGATCGCCGCCGGTACCGCCACCAGGACCGCCGGCGGGGTGCGAGCCGGGTGCCTGGACGCTTGGAACATGAGCAGCAGCATGACCGCGCGAGGGTTCTCCCCCGGCTCTCCCGCGCGGTACTTGGGCGGTTCTTGGTTCCATGTCCGGAGTCGCCAGGGTAAAGGGCTTATTTCTCTGGCGGTTTGGCATGATTCAAGCCATGGACCTCCTGCCGCTTCCCTCCGCTTTCACTCCTGCCAGCGGTTTCCTCGGCCTTCCCCACGGGGTCGTCGTCTCCGGTCCCGCCGAACTGGTGGACGCCGTACGCCTCGCGCTCGCCGTGCTCGATCCGCGTCCCGGCGAGGCGGGGACGATCACGGTGGAGCCCGACGCGTCGCTCGGCCCCGAGTCGTACGCCCTGGACGTGACGGACGGGGGCGTGCGGATCGCGGCCGGAGACAGGGCCGGGGCCTTCTACGCGGGCCAGACGCTGCGGCAACTGCTGCCCGCGGCGGCGTTCCGCGCGGTGGCCGGTGCCGGGGCGGGCTGGAGCGTTCCCCTCGGCCAGGTGCGGGACGCGCCCCGGTTCTCCTGGCGCGGGGTGCACCTGGACGTGGCGCGGCACTTCATGCCCAAGCGCGAGGTGTTCAGGATGGTCGACATCATGGCGGCCCACAAGCTGAACCGTCTCCACCTGCACCTGGTGGACGACCAGGGGTGGCGGGTCGAGAGCCGCCGGCACCCGCGGCTGCACGAGGTGGGCGCGCACCGCCCGCGCACGATCACCAGCTACTACCGGGAGGAGCCGGCCTTCGACGACGTCCCGCACGGCGGCTACTACACGCTGGAGGACCTCGCCGAGATCGGCGCCTACGCGCGGGCCCGCGCCGTGACGGTCGTGCCCGAGATCGACGTACCGGGACACGCCTCGGCGATCCTCGCCGCCTATCCCGAGTTCGACGCCCGCGCCACCGGCGGGCGCCGGCCCGAGCCCTTCACCGTGCTGGAGCGCTGGGGCATCTCCCCGGCGATCCTGTCCCCGCTGCCGGAGACGGTCGACTTCCTGACCGGCGTGATCGAGGAGATCACCGAGGCGCTGGGCGAGACCCCGTACGTCCACATCGGCGGGGACGAGTGCGTGCTCGACGACTGGGCCGCCTCCCCCGAGATCGTCGCGTTCCAGGTGGAGCTGGGGCTGGAGAGCGTGAGCGACCTGCACGCCTGGTTCCTGCGCCGGCTCGCGGACGAGCTGGCCGAACGCGGCAGCAGGGCGGTGGTGTGGGACGAGGCGTTCGTCAGCGGCATGCTCAGGCCCGACACGATCGTGATGCCCTGGCGCGGGCCGGGGGTGGCCAGGCGTGCCGCCGCCGCCGGGCACGACGTGGTGCAGACCCCGGTCTTCCCGCTGTACTTCGACTACGCCGAGGCCTCCTCCGAGGAGGAGCCCTTGGCGATCGGCGACGCGATCACCGTCTCGGACGTCGCGGCCTTCGCCCCGGCGCCGGAGTCATGGACGGCCGGGGAGCGGGAGCGCGTGCTCGGGGCGCAGTTCCAGCTGTGGAGCGAGCGGCTGCCCGACGGGCGCGCGGTGGACTACCGCGCCTGGCCCCGGGGATGCGCGCTGGCCGAGGTCACCTGGTCGGGCTCGGCCGGGAACGGGTTCGACGCCCGGCTGGAGGCGCACCTGGGCCGCCTCGACGCGCTCGGCGTCGAGTACCGGCCGCTGACCGGCCCGCGTCCCTGGCAGCGGGGCGGGACCGGTCACCGGCGCCACCGCCCGGGGGTCGTCAAGGTGGAGGAGACCATGAAGCACCTGGAGAAGATGACCCACGAGGCCGACTCGACCCGTCCCAGCATGTGACCGGTCTCCCGGCCCCTGAGGGCCGGGACGGCACGGATGACGGGGTGGAGAAGGGCGGTGTCCCGGCCTCCGCCGGGCCGGGCCGGTGCGAGTGACGGGGGCGCAGAGCAGGAACGGTGTCCCGGCCTCCGCGGGACCGGTCGTCGCGAGCGGCGGGGCGCGGAGAAGGAAGGTGTCCCGCGCCGCCCCTGTCAGGCGAGAACCTCGTAGCCCGCTTCCTTGACGGCGGCGCGGACGGCCGCGTCGTCGAAGGAGTCGCCGGAGACGTCGACCCTGCCGGTCTCGAGATCGACGTCGACGCCGGTGACACCCGGGACCTCACCGACCTCCTCCTTGACCGAACTCACGCAGTGGCCGCAGGTCATACCGGTGACGGTGTATGTGGTCGTGCTCATCGTGCCTCCATGTCCTGAAGTTACCCACCCAGGGTATAAGGTGAGCCGCCTTGCGGGCCGATGGGGTGAGGAGTCGGGACCCGCCGCGAAGGTTCGGGCCGCGACGGTTCCGACCGCGCCGCGACCGGGTCAGCTCACGGGGCTCCGGCTCGCGGTACGGCCGATGATCTGGCGGAGGTCGACCACGCCGTGACGACGGAGGCGGCGGGAGAGGTCGCGGTTCACGCGGTGCGCCCAGAGGGGACCCTCGTAGATCAACGCGCTGTAGCCCTGGACGAGCGTGGCCCCGGCGAGCAGGCGCTCCCAGACGTCGTCCACGTCCTCGACGCCACCGACGGAGACGAGCACCAGGCGATCGCCCACCCTGGCGCGCAGCCTGCGCAGGACCTCCAGGGACCGGGCCTTCAGCGGACGCCCCGACAGGCCGCCGCTCTCGTGGCTGTGGTCACGGCCCGCGGGCTCCGCACAGGCCAGTGCCTGCCTGCCGATCGTGGTGTTGGTGGCGATGATGCCGTCGAGCCCGAGGTCCAGGGCCAGGTCGGCGACCGCGTCCACGTCGGCGTCCGCCAGGTCAGGAGCGATCTTGACCAGTAGCGGGGTGCGCTTGGGCGTGGCGTCGGCGACCTCCTTCACCGCGCGCAGCAGCGGGCCCAGCAGCTCCACTGCCTGGAGGTCGCGCAGGCCGGGGGTGTTGGGCGAGCTGACGTTGACGACCAGGTAGTCGGCCAGGGGGGCGAGCTCCCTGGCGCCGGCCACGTAGTCGGCGACGGCCCCCGACTCGGGCACGACCTTCGTCTTGCCGATGTTGACGCCGACGATCGCGGGGACGCCCCGTGGCCTGGACAGCGACCGGGCCGCGGCGGACGCGCCCGCGTTGTTGAAACCCATCCGGTTGATGATCGCCCGGTTTCTCACGAGACGGAACATCCGGGGTCTGGCGTTGCCCGGCTGGGCATGGGCGGTGATCGTGCCGACCTCGACGTGACTGAAGCCGAGCGCGGACACGGCCTCGACACAGCCGGCGTCCTTGTCGAAGCCGGCCGCCAGCCCGAACGGGCCGGGAAAGTGCACGCCGAAGGCCTGCACGCGCAGCGCGGGGTCGCGTGGCGCGAGGCGGCGGTGAACCAGCCGCCTGACCACGGGTGTCACCGAGAGGACGCGGAGAGCGCGCACCGCCATGTGGTGCGCGTCCTCGGGGTCGAGGCGGCGGAGGACCTGCGAGAAGACGAATCGATACATCACCGATCAGGTTAGTGCCCCGGCGGGGTGCGGCTCGCGCCGACCGCGCCTCCGGGGTGCCTGATCAGGAGGTACCGATCGAATTCCAGCAGCCGCAGCAACCGGAGCACCGGCCCTGACGGCCGCACGATGATCATCTCTTGGCCCAGGCCGCGCACGTGTTCGTCGGCCCGCAACAGGGCCCGCGCACCCGCGCAGTCGATGAAGACCACCTGGGCCAGGTCGAGTTCGACCGTCGCCGCGGTGAGCCCACCGAGGACGCGCCACAGTTCGGCGCCCTTGACGGCGTCGAGATCACCGCGAACGGTGATCTCGACCCTGTCCCCGGCGGGTCCGGGCGACGTGAGCAGGATCACCGTATTTCGCCCGCCCCCTCACCGAGCACCTCGGCCGCCAGGTCGGCGACGCGGCGGCGGGTGTCGCGGGCCTGCTTGCGCAGGCCGGTGAAGGCCTGGGTGGCGGTCAGGTCGTGCTTGCCCATCAGGTAACCGATCGCCCGCTCGATGACCACGCGGTAGTCGAGGGCGTACTGGAGCTGGTCGGCCAGGGCGCTCTTCTCCTCGGCGGCCATCGCGGCGGTGAGAAGCTGCTCGATCACGTCCGCGTAGCCGTAGAGCGCCTGGACGTCCGACTCGTCCCACTCGTAAAAATCGGCCTGGTAGACGTTCAGGGTGCCCACCGGCTCACCGCCAAGACGCACCGGCACCCCGGCCACCGCCCGCACCTCCGGGTGAAGCCGGTCGGCGAGCTTCGGCCAGCGCGGATCGACGCGCACATCACTTGAGGTCACCGCGGAATTCTCCTCGTACGCGGAAACGCACGGCCCCTGGCCGAGATGGAGTTGTGCGCCCTCAAGACTGCGTCCCCGCTCATCGGTGGCGACCAAATAGCGGAGATCTTTACCTTCTTCGGCAAACATCAGTCCCGCACCCGCATATCCGAACAGCGAGTTCACCACATCCACGGCACGCTCCAACTGATGGACTATGCCTGTGGTGGACGAGGTCGTCTGAAGCCTTCTCAGGCTCGCGACCAGCGCTTCCGGATCAATGTGAGTCATACGTGTGGCGCCTTTCAGCGTCGACCTGGTTACTTGACGTGCACACTACGGCTTCCCTGGAAAAGGAGGTCTATGAGCCATGGTCTGAAGGACCATCACCATGAGCTCGCCGAGGCGCTCTCCCGTCCGGACTTTCGCGGGCTGCCATTCATGGCTCGTCCGGTCGTAAAAATTCAGCGTGCCGATCAACCGCTCCTCCGCCCGCAGGGGCACGGAGAGCACCGCCCGCACCTCCGAGACCCGCGCGGCCACCCCGGGGAACCCGAACGGCCTGGCCGCCCTCAGGTCGTCGACCGCGACGTCCTCACCTCGGGACAGGGCCTCGATGGCCGGTCCGGCCCCGATCTGCTCCTGGATCAACTCCAGCCGCCGGCCCTGGTCGTCGGACCCTCCGATCGCCCGCAACCGGTCGTGGTCGTCTATCAGCATGAGGGCCGCCCCGTCGGAGCCGAGGACATCGGCGAGAGCGCTCAGGGTACGGTCGACGAGCCGGGAGAATTCAAGGACCTGGGTCATGGGCGGGCTTCCTCCATGTCGAGGTAGCTCCGCGGACACAAGGCGGAATGATCTGCGGATCAGAGCCTAGTGCTGCCCGGCGACTCCGGCCAAGCTGCCCGGCCTCGGCCGGGCGGCCGAGGCCGGACATCACCGTCAATACATCGTTAAGCATTCGGCAAACGATGATTGGCAGGGTAGGCGTTATGAACATCCTGTCACGTTCGGCCATCGTCCGGCGACGGCGCACCCTGGCCAACCTCGTGCTCAGCGACCTGGCCGACACCGGTGACGTCACCGTCCCCGCCTGGTGGGACGAGGAGATCCAGCGGGAGTTCGGCGGGCTGGGCGGATTCCTCGCCGAGCTGAGCCGCCAGTGGTGGACGGCCTACGCCGCGCATCTGGACGCGCTGATCGAGCTGGGTCTCGACGACCCCTCCCAGGCGTGGGACGACGTCACCGAGCAGATGCCGTGGCTGCGGGCCGTCCTCGACGCCTACACGGACGACGCGGCGCTCGCCGAGGCCGAGCGGCGGCACTGCGACGTCCTGCGCTGGACGACCCGCCGCGAACCCCGGCACGCGGCCTGACGCACTGACACATGGCATGGGAGGGCCCGGAGCCCGGAGTCCCCGCCTCGGCGGCCCGGAATCCCGGCGATTCACAGCTTCCGTACCCCTGGATTCCGCGCGCTCGGGGCCCCGCCGGCCCGATCCCCCACCTGTCGTGCGAGGAATATTCGCGAGGAATCGGGTAGCCATGAACGATGGTCAGATTTGCCGAGGGTAAACCTCAACCTCACAGAAATCCCGATGATCATGCTGCTGACCTGCGCCTGGGGGTGCGCCTGACGATGGCGCTGGCGGCGGTGGCGGTCTTCACGGTGCCGTTCGTGATCCTGCTCGTGCTCGTGAGGACCTCTTTCTCCCCGCTCACGGAGCTCGACGAGGGCATCGCCCTGAGCCTGCACGCCCACGCGCTGGAGAATCCCGGCTACACCACCTTCCTCAGCGTGGGAACCGAGGTGTTCGGTCCCTGGACGTGGCGCGTGCTGGTGGTGCTGACCGCCGTCTGGCTCTGGCGCCGGGGCGCGCCGCGCCTGGCGATCTGGGCGGTCGCCACGATCACCTTCGGCGGACTGCTGAACCTCGCCCTCAAGATGATCGTCGACCGCGCCAGGCCCGCGCTGCCGGATCCCGTGGCCTGGGCACCCGGCGCCTCCTTCCCCTCCGGGCACGCGATGGGAGCGGCGCTGGGCGCGTGCATCCTCGTGCTCATCCTGCTGCCCTTCCTGCGCGGCACGGCCTCGCGGATCACCGTCTGGGCCGTCGCGGCGGTCATCATGGTGTTCGTCGCGTACAGCCGGGTGGCGCTCGGCGTGCACTGGACCAGTGACGTGATCGCGGGAGTCGCGCTGGGCGTGGCGGTCGTGGTGGGGGCGGCGGCGGGCTTCGAGGCCTGGCGCCGGGGAGAGGGCCGCAGGCCCGCCGAACCGCACGTGGAAGGCGTCGAGCCCGAGGCGTTCCGAGGAGGTCGTTCGGGGTAGCTGGCGCGCCATGTCGAAAATGTCGGTGGATTTCAAAGGCGTGGCGCGCCTCATCCTGGCGCCGCTGGCCATCATGGCGGTGCTGACGATCGGCGTCGGACTCCTCATCACCAAGGTCCTGCAGACGACGACCCTCATCGCGAACGACCAGGGGGTCAACGCGCAGCTGGCCGGAGAGCGTACGGCCTACTGGAGTTCGATCACCGATGTGGTGTCGAGCATGTCCGACACCCCGGTGATCATCGCCGGCACCGCGCTGCTGGCCGTCGTCTTCCGGCTGACCTTCAAGCGCTGGAACGAGTCGATCTTCCTGGCGCTGGCGGTCTTCTCGCAGTCGGCGATCTTCCTGCTGGCGACCGTCTTCGCCGAGCGCAAGCGCCCCGCCGTCGAGCACCTCGACCCCGCCCCGCCCACCTCCAGCTTCCCCTCGGGGCACACCAGCGCCGCGGTCGCCTTCTACTGCGGCATCGCCCTGGTGCTGACCGTCCACACCCACCGCTACAAGATCCTGAACGTGCTGTGGTGGGTGGTCGGCCTCGGCATTCCCCTGGGCATCGCCTACTCGCGCATGTATCGCGGCATGCATCACCTGAGCGACGTGAGCTGGGGCTTCCTGCTCGGCGTGGTCTGCATCGCGGTGGCGGCCAACGCCTTGCTGTTCCGGTCGGTGATCGAGGAAAAAAAGAAAAAAGTTCTGAGCACGTAGCGATCCCCGGCCGTGCCGGGGCTCCGGGGGCGGCGAAGATCGCTGGGACGAGGATCGGCGGGGGTGAGAGAGGGACATTCACCACCCGCCGGGTCGCTTCACATGAGACCGTTGTGAAGCAGCACCACCAAGGTTCAACCTGTCACCTCGTGTGGCTCAAAGATCACAATGTGCTACGAAGTAAGATGGAAACCTCGCCGGGAGATTCAAGTCTTCCCGTCGGGGCACGAGCAGCCAGCCGGCCGGACCGAGAGACGTTCGACGGCTACCCTCAAGGAAGGAAGCCGGCCATGGATCGCCAGTCCGTCGTCTGCCATAAATGCACGGGCGTTCTCCTCGCCACCGACTCTCGCACCTACACGGCGCAGCGAGGCCGCCTGATCGTGACCAACGGCTACTGCACCTGCCCCGCCGAGCAGGCTCCCGTGGAGCAGGCCGCCCAGCGGCAGCAGCAGCCCCAGCCCGCCGTGGAGCAGCCCACCTCGCACCGGCAGCCCACCCACCCCCAGCAGCACCCCCAGCAGCAGAGCGCGCCCGCGGGACAGAACTCGATGGTCGTCGCCTAACGTCCGCTCGGGGAGCGGTCGCGGCGTCGCAAGGGCGCACGCGACGGCTCGGCCTCCGGCGACCGCGCGCCGCCACCGCGACCTCGCAGGCCGTCCCCTCTGACTGATCTGGTCATATTCGCCGATCAGCCGCTGTCACGGATCCGGACACCTCTTCGGTCGTCCACCCTCTCGGATCCGGACACCTCTCCGATTCTCCGATCGTCCGCCTTCTCGTGTCTCTCGATCCGGACACCTCTCCGGTCGTCCCACGAGTCCGGACGCACTCGCCGATCGGTCGCCCTCCCGGGACCTCCCGGAACCGGCCGCCGAGTCCCCGGCGACGTCACGCGGTGGCGCTCAGCCGCTCAGCCCCCAGGCCAGCACCACGGACAGACCGCTCGTCGCGAGCAGGCCGACGAGCACCACTATGGCAATCACCCGACGGTTCATGCTTGAAAGCCTAACCAGGCATCCGGGTGGTCTCGCACGCCGGCGCACCCGGGGACCACGCGGGGCCCGGGGGAGAGTACGAGATCACGACGGCCAGCCCGTCGAGGGGACCTGCCCGCTCTCGGCGCGGATGATGTGGATGACCGCGTTGATGAGCGCCAGGTGGGTGAAGGCCTGGGGGAAGTTGCCGAGGTGGCGTCCGGTCACCGGATCGATCTCCTCGGCGTAGAGACCGAGGGCGCTGGCGAAGGAGAGGACCCTCTCGCAGAGCCTGCGGGCGCGGGTGTGCTCCCCGATCTCCGTCAGTGCCGAGACGAGCCAGAACGAGCAGATCGCGAAGGTGCCCTCCTCCCCGGTCAGGCCGTCGTCCGTGCTCTTCGTCTCGTAGCGCAGGACCAGGTCGTCGGCGGTCAGCTCGTCGGCGACGGCCAGCACGGTGGCGCGGACCCTGGGGTCGTCGGGCGGCAGGAAACGCACCAGCGGGATGAGCAGGAGCGACGCGTCGAGGGCGTCGGTGCCGTAGTGCTGCCTGAAGACCCCGTGCTCGCTGACACCGTGGGCGCACACGTCGGCGTGGATGTCGTCGGCGACCGCCTGCCAGCGCGCGGCCAGTTCCGGCTCCTCCCTGAGCCGGGCGAGCCTGGCGCCCCTGTCGGTCGCCACCCAGCACATGACCTTCGAGGAGGTGAAGTGCTGGGGCTCTCCGCGTACCTCCCATATGCCACGGTCAGGCTCCCGCCAGTGCCTGATGGCGGACTCGACCTGCCGCTTCAGGATGGGCCAGATCCGCTCGTCCAGGCGGTCCCGCGACCGGGTGTGGATGTAGAAGGAGTCTAGGACGGATCCCCAGACGTCGTTCTGGCGGTGCCGGTACGCGGCGTTGCCGACCCTGACGGGCCTGGCGCCCTCGTACCCGTGGAGGTGGTCGAGGATGTGCTCGTCCAGCTCGCACTCGCCGTCGATGCCGTACATGACCTGGAGTTCCTCGTCCCGTTCCGCCACGTCGGCGATGAACCAGAAGAAGTCGTCGGCCTCCCAATCGAAGCCCAGCGTGTACAGGCCCCAGAGGGCGAAGGTCGAGTCCCTGATCCAGGCGTAGCGGTAGTCCCAGTTGCGGTCGCCGCCCGGTGTCTCGGGCAGTGAGGTGGTCGAGGCCGCGATGAGGGCACCCGTGGGGGCGAAGGTCAGGCCCTTGAGGGTGAGGGCGCTGCGCTCCAGGTACCTCCGCCAGGGGTGGTCGGGGAAGACGCCCCTGGCGAGCCAGTGCTGCCAGTGGTGGGCGGTCCACACGAGCCGCTCGTAGGCCTCCTGGAAGGTGTACGGCGGCTTGTGCGGGGTCCACGACAGCGCGCAGAAGCGCGTGTCGCCCTCCTTGAGGAGGGTGCGCGCCGTCGCGCGCCCGGCCTCGAACCCCATCCGCATGTCGGTGGTGAGCCGCAGTTCCAGGGGCTCCCCCTCGGCCGTCGCGACGCCCTGGTGATAGCCCCTGTCGGCGTACGACCAGCGCGCGGGCCTCCGGCCGTAGTCGAAGATCGGCTCGCAGTCGAGCGTGATCTGCACCTCTCCGCTGACGCAGCGCACCGTGCGGAGCAGCACGTGGGAGGCGTCGTAGTCGGTCGGCGCCCTCCTGTGCGTGTGGGAGAGCTCGTCGTGGTGGTGCCAGGGCCCCATGAGCAGCAGGTCGCGCACGATGATCCAGCCGGTGGGGGTGCCCCAGCTCGTCTCCAGGATCATGGTGCCGGGCAGGTAGCGGCGCGCGGCGGGCACCCTCAGGTCGGCGGGACCGAGCCGGAAGCCCCCCGCGCCCCGGTCGAGGATGGCGGCGAAGACGCTGGGAGAGTCCATTCGCGGCAGGCAGAGCCACTCGACGTTCCCGCTCGGGGCGACCAGGGCGGTGACCTCGCAGTCGGACAGGAAGCCGTAGTCGGCGATGGGCGGGAAGGGGGAGGGGCCGGGCAGCGCATCCGCCGTCGAATTCGGTGTCATCGGCTCTCCTTGAGCGTGGAGACCCCCGCCCTCGAACGGAGATGTCCTCGAACGGAGAAGAACGTTAGGCGCCCTTCCTACCCCGGCTACCGGGGTCAGGCACGTCTTTCCGCTGATCGGGCGTGCCCTCGTACTCTCCTCCCCTCACGAGGGGACCGTACTCCGCCACGGCGCGGGCGGACTCCCTTGACATGCCTGTCCGTCCGCGTCCGCCGTCGGTACGGGAGCGGGCTCCCCTTCTCGGCTCCCCGCCCCGGATACCCGCCGCTCAGCGAAGAATGGCGCGGTCCATTCCCGATCCGCCGCTTGACCCCATAAGTCACATTATTCCCAGCTGTACGTGAACTTTTCGGACAAGTTGCTGTCGAATCTGCTATCAAGATGCCCGACCAAGGTTCACATCAGAGAGGGTCATCGTGGGGCGCGACGATATCCAAGGACCGTACGAGGAAGATCCTCGCGAGCAGACCGGTCCCCTCGGACCGGCGCAGTACGAACCCGAACGTCCCGCCGGCGACGTGTTGTCGGACGGCTGGAACGAGATCGACTTTCCGGAGCTCACGCCGGGCGACGGGTCACAGGTGATCGTCCACGTCGACGGGTCCCGGGAGATCGTCCGGGCCGACGGGTCCCGGGAGATGGTCTACCTCGACGAGCGTCGTGACATAGGGGACACCGACATCACGTCCGACGGCCCCCTCTACCGCGAGGAGGACGAGGCGACGCCGTCGCGCGGTTTCCTGGGGTCGGGCTGGCGCGAGGACCCCGATCCCCACGAGGAGCGCCGCCGCAGGGGCAGGAGCAGGAGCAGGATCCTGCTGGCGGTCGTGGGCGGCGTCGTGATCGCCGGGGTCGCGGGCGGCTGGCTGCTCTCCGCATCCCTGGACGAGAAGACCGGCACCACGTGCTCGCCCGGCGTACGGTGCTCGGTGGCCGACCTGCCGCAGGCGCCTTCGGAGACGCCGACGCCCCTGCCCGAGGAGGAGACGGCGGGGCCGTCCGACGAGCCGTCCACGGCCGACGAGCCCCCGACCACCGCTCCCACCAGGGCTCCCCGGACCCAGGAGCCCTCCGGCCGGCCGTCGCCGACCCGCAGTACCTCGCCGAGGGAGACCCGTCCGACGGCGTCCTCAGAGGACGCCGAGCAGGAGGAGACCTCGCGGCAGGACCCGGCCCCGAGCTCGCGGATCACCTCCGAGCCCGCGCCCTCGCCGACGAGCCAGACCCCCACGGAGGACGCCACCCCGAGCCAGCAGCCGACGACGGCACCGCCGCCGCAGGACACCGGGACGAACGGCGGCTCGGGCAACGGCGGCTCGGGCGGCGGCCGGGGCGGCCTGCTCGACTGGCTGTTCTGACCGTCACGGCGCAGACGTACCGTGAGCGCGACTCGGCGGCTCCGGCGGTCCCGCGGCCTCCGGTGGACCCCGGCGGGCCGCTGAGGGCTTCAGAGGGCTCCGGGGAGCGCCGCCGGCTCGGCGGGTCTCCGGGCGCGTCGACCGGCGGGCCGGGGCTCGCACCGGCGCGCCCGCCGGGACCTACCGCGCGGGCGTGCCGGCGGCGTGGTCGCTCCGGGGGCGCTGGGAACGCCGGACCCCGGCGCGGTGCTCCTGGGGGCTGACGCCGCGTTCGCGTTTGAAGGCGGCGCTGAGCGCGAACGCGCTGCCGTAGCCGACCTGCGTGGCCACCGCGCCGACGGTGGCGTCGGTCTCGCGCAGCAGGTCGGCGGCCATGGCCAGCCGCCAGCCGGTGAGGAACGTCATGGGCGGCTCGCCCACCAGCTCGGTGAAGCGGCGGGCCAGGGCGGCACGGGAGACGCCGGACCCCGCGGCCAGCGTGGCCACCGTCCAGGGGTACGCCGGGTCGCCGTGCAGCATGCGCAGGGCCTTGCCCACCACGGGGTCGCTGTGGGCGCGGTACCAGGCGGGGGCGCCGGCCTCCGGGCGGGAGAACCAGGCCCGCAGGACGGCGATGAGCAGCAGGTCGAGCAGCCGGTCGAGCACGGCCTCCTGGCCCGGCTCGTCCTTGACGATCTCGTCGCCGAGCAGCGGGATGACGGGGCAGTCCCAGGCGTCCTCCGGGAGGACCAGCAGCGGCGGCAGCGCCTCCAGCAGACGGCGGCTGATCTCCCCGCGCATCTGGTAGGTGCCGGTGAGGAGCACCGTCGACCCGTGGGGGTCGTTGCCCCAGGTGCGGACGCCCAGGTGCATCTCCTGGGCGAGGCCTCGCCCGTCGAGGGTGGTGCAGTGCTGGCCCGGATGGATCACCACGTCGGGCGGTGTGGCCGGATCGTCGGCGACCGTGTAGGGATCGGGACCGAGGATGATCGCGACGTCCCCCGGACCCAGGCGCACCGGGGCGGCGTCGTCGAGGACCACCCACGCCTCACCCCGCACCATGGCCGTCAGGGCGAGCGGCGCCCGGTCCTGGATCCGCAGGGACCAGGGCGGGTTCAGGATCGAGCGGAGCAGGAACGCTCCCCTGGCCCTCGGACCGTCCAGGAAGTCGGTGAGTGCGTCCATGACTTCACCGTAGACGCTGAAATATGGAATTGCGCTTCTCGACCATGGCCCGTCTCACCTCTGGCCAGTTCACTGGTCCTGTGACAGAAAACACCCATGAGAAGAACACGGCGCCGGTCCTCGGTGGCACGGGCGAGACCGGCCGCCGCGTGGTGGAGCGGCTCACCGCGCGCGCTCTGGGGCTGACGGCAGGACTCCCCCAACGGCCAAGGAGAATGTGATGTTGATGTTCCGAGGCGTCGCGCTGGTCGCGGCGGCCATCACCACGGGACTCGTGGCAGGTCTCTTCTACGCCTACGCCTGCTCCGTCATGCCCGGTCTGGCCCGGGCGGACGACCGGACCTTCGTCAGCGCGATGCAGCGGATCAACGTGGCGATCCTCAACGGCTGGTTCGCCCTCTGCTTCGGCGGCGCGCTGGTGCTGACCGTCCTGTCCGCGGTACTCCACCTCCGGGCGGACGGGCGGCCCGTGCTGCCCTGGATCGTGGCCGCGCTCGTCCTGTACGTGGTGATGCTCGCCGTCACGATGGGGATCAACGTGCCGCTCAACAACGCGCTCGACGCCGCCGGGGACCCCGACCGCGTCGCCGACCTCGCGGCGGTGCGCGAGCGGTTCGAGGCGGCGTGGGTCCGCTGGAACCTCATCCGCACGCTGGCGTGCGTGGCCGCCTTCGGCTGCATCACCTGGGCCCTCGTCGTGTACGGGCGTACCGGCCTGCCGAACGGGTCATGACCGCGGAGACCCTGACCACCCGTCCTGACCACCGACACGCACGGGAGCCCTCCGATGACCGGGTACCGGATTCTCGCCGCCGACGACGACCCCGCGATCCTGCCGTACGCGAGCGGCCCGCCCGCCGCCCGAACCCACGGGGGAACATGAGAACGACCGGCATCACCCATCGCCTGCGAGGACCCGTCGTCGCGACGATCGCCGCGCTCACGCTGGCCGGCTGGGCGGTCCCGGCCCGCGCCCTGCCCCTGGCGGCGCCGATCCCCCTCACGCGGGCCGCGCCGGACGTCGCCGAGGCGGGCTCCTTCGACCTCGTACGGCCGTCGGCGCGCCCGGTCGAGCTGCGGAGCGCCCCGAGGCGGCTCTCGGTGACCTACGCCTACAAGGGAGACGAGCGCACGTTCGACGACTTCCTCGCGCGAACGAAGACCAACGGCCTCGTCGTCCTGGACGGCCGGCACATCGTGGCCGAGCGCTACGTCAAGGCCGATCGCGGTACCCGGTTCCAGTCCTGGTCGATGGCGAAGTCCTTCACGTCGACCGCGATCGGCATAGCCCTGCACGAGGGCCGCATCCGCTCGATCGACGACCCGGTGACCCGCTACCTGCCCGAACTGCGCGGCTCGGGCTACGACGGGGTGTCCATCCGGAACCTGTTGCGAATGTCGTCGGGAATCGCCTGGGACGAGCGCTCCGACGTGCCGAAGGTGCAGATGGCCGCGAACCGGGGCCGGCCGGTCGGGGAGCTGGCGGCACGGCAGGTGCGCGGCTGGGAGCCCGGCAGCAGGTTCGAGTACACGAGCATGAACTCCTTCGTGCTCGCCAAGCTCGTCACCCGTGCCACGGGCATGCCGTACCACCGGTACGTGGAGGAGAAGATCTGGAAGCCCGCCGGCATGGCGTCCACGGCGCGCGTCGACAAGGACTCCGGCGGCGACAGCCTCGGTTACTGCTGCTACCACGCCACCGACCGCGACTTCGCCCGGTTCGGCCTGCTCTACCTCCGTGAGGGGAAGGCGGGAGGGCGCCAGGTCGTGCCGCGTTCCTGGGTCAGGACGTCGACCACGCCCTCCGCCTCCTTCAACCCCGGCTACGGGCTGCACTGGTGGCTCGGTGACGGCGACCGGGGTGACTTCATGGCCGCCGGATTCGGCGGGCAGTACGTCTACGTCTCCCCCGAGCGGGGGGTGGTGATCGTCAAGTCGTCCCTCTCCGCGTCGGCCAACGACCGGCGCGAGGCGCTGACCGCTTTCCGCGCCGTGGCCGCCGAGGTGGCGAGAACCCGCTGACGGGCGCGGTGACGGGCGCGGTGACGGGCGACGCTAGCGCGGTTTCCCGCGCAGCAGCTCGACGACGGCGCCGATGTCCGCGTCACCCCAGCCGCGCCCGGCCGCCTCCTCGTAGCGCCGCTCGACCAGCCGGGCGATCGGCAGGTCGAGGCCGCCCGACTCCGCCATGTCGATGGCGAGCCGCACGTCCTTGGCGGCGAGCCTGGTCGTGAACCACCCCTGGTGGTCACCGCTCAGGATGTCGTCGACCCGGTTGTGCAGGGCCGGCGCGACGGTGGGCCAGGTGAGGAGGAAGTCGTGCAGCAGCGTCTCGTCGAGATCCGCCGCCAGGCCCGTGGCGGCCGCCTCGGAGAGCGCGGCGATCCCGGTCATCAGCAGGTAGTTGTTCAGCAGCTTGAAGGCGAGCGCCGCGCCGGGATCCCGGCCGCAGTAGGAGTAGGAGGCGAACACCTCCGACCACACCGGCTTCAGCACGTCGGCGACGTCACGCTCGCCGCCCATCAGGACCGAGGCCCGTCCCTCGGCGACGGCCGGCGGCCAGCCGATGACGGGCGCGGCCACGAACCGGCCCCCGGGCGCCATGTCCCGCAGCGCGCGGGCCGTGTCCGGGGCGACGGTGCTCGTGTCGGCCACGACGGGCCCGTCGGCGCCGATTCCGGTCAGCTGGGACATCACATCGCGAACCGCCTGGTCGTCGGCGAGCGACATCAGCACCCCTTCGGCCTCCCGCACGGCCTCGGCGGGCGAGGCCGCCTCGACGGCGCCGAGGCCGACCAGCTCCTCCGCCCGCCCCGGTGTGCGGTTCCACACCGTGACCGGGAAGCCGCGCACCAGCAGCCGCCGGGCCAGTGCCTGCCCCATCATGCCCATCCCGAGTACAGCGACGCGCATAGATCATCCCCCCTCACGCCATTGTGCCCCCGCGGGTCCGGGCGGCCTGGGCCGCCACGCGGGTGACCTGCGGCATCTCGGCGCTCGTACGGGCGGGAACATGGCGGGGGGCCGTACGGGCGGGCGGTGCCACAGGGGTTCAGGCCGGATGGGCGTGGGTCGCGAGAGCCCGCGCCGGGTGAACGCGGGGGGCTCAGGCCGGGTAGGCGTGGGTCTCGGTGGCCTTGACGGCAGCCCAGATCCGCTGTCCCGAGGTCAGGTCGAGGTCCGCGACGGCGGCGGGGGTGACGTCGGCCGAGGCGGTGATCGGCCCCTCCAGGTGGATACGGACGTTGTCGCCGTGCCGCTCGATGCCCTCGATCGTGGCCTCCCAGAGGTTGCGCGGGGTGCCGTCCGGGCGGGTCCGGTAGAGCGCGACCGCTCCGGGACCGAAGGCGACGAACGCGGGACCGTCCAGATGCTCGGCGACGCTGAAGCTCACCTCGCCGACGGTGACCTGTCGTCCCGCGGCGAGCCCCCGGTAGAGATTGAGGCCGACCAGGCGGGCGACGTAGTCGGTGCGCGGGCGCCGGGCGACCTCGGCGGGGGTGCCGCGCTGCACGACGGCGCCGTTCTCGATGACGACCAGCTGGTCGGCGAGCACCATGGCGTCCAGCGGGTCGTGGGTGACCAGGACGGTCGCGCCGCCGAAGTCGGCCAGGTGGCGGCGGAGCCCTGAGCGGATCTCCAGGCGGGTGTGGGCGTCGAGGGCGGCCAGCGGCTCGTCCAGCAGCAGCAGGCGGGGCCCCACGGCGAGGGCGCGGGCCAGGGCGACGCGCTGGGCCTGACCGCCCGACAGCTGCCGGGGTTTCGCCGCGGCGTGCCCGGCCAGGCCGACGCGCTCCAGCCAGGCGGCGGCACCGCGCCGCGCCTCCGTTCTGGAGGCACCTCGGCAGCGGGGCCCGAAGGCGACGTTGTCCAGGGCCGACAGGTGCGGGAAGAGCAGGTAGTCCTGGAAGACCATGCCGATCGGGCGACGTTCGGGCGCCAGGGTGTGCAGCGCCTCGCCGTCCAGGGTGATCTCCCCTCCGGACAGGGCGGTGAGCCCGGCCAGCGCGCGCAGCGCGGTGGTCTTGCCCGCGCCGTTGGGGCCGAGGAGAGCGACGACCTGGCCGGCGGCGACCTCCAGTTCGATGTCCAGGTGGAAGCGGGGCCGGGTGACGACAAGGTGGGCGTTCAGGGTCACGGGCCGCTCACCCACCGGTCGCGCAGGCAGGCCAGGATGATCACCGAGACGGCGAGCAGGACGAGGCTGAGCACGATCGCGGCCTCGGGTTCGGTCTCCAGGGCGAGGTACACGGCCAGCGGCATCGTCTGGGTCCGGCCGGGGAAGTTGCCGGCGAAGGTGATGGTGGCCCCGAACTCGCCCAGCGCGCGGGCCCAGCACAGCACGGCGCCCGCGACGATGCCGGGGGTGATCAGCGGCAGCGTGACGCGGCGGAAGATGGTCCAGCGAGAGGCGCCCAGCGTCGCGGCGGCCTCCTCGAAGCGCAGGTCGGCGGCGCGCAGCGCGCCCTCGACGCTGATGACCAGGAACGGCATGGCGACGAACGTCTCGGCGACGACGACTCCGGCCGTGGTGAACGGCAGGGTGATACCGAAGGTCGTGTCGAGCCACTGGCCGACCAGGCCGCGCCGCCCCAGGACGAGCAGCAGGGCGACCCCGCCGACCACCGGGGGCAGCACGAGGGGGACGGTGACCAGCGCCCGCACCAGGCGGCGGCCGGGAAAGGCGACACGGGCCAGCAACCACGCCAGCGGTACGCCGAGCAGCAGGCACACCACCGTGGCCACGGTCGCGGTCACCAGCGACAGGCGCAGCGCCTCCAGCACCTGCGGCTCGCCGAGCCTTTCCGCCAGGGTGGACCAGGGCGCGCGCACCAGCAGCCCGGCCAGCGGCAGCGTCAGGAAGACCATGCCCGCCACGGCGGGCAGCACCAGCATCCAGGGCAGGCGGCCCGCCACCCCACCGGACGGACCACCGAAGGAACCACCGGACCGGCCGCCCGCCGCATCGCGCGGCACACCACCGGCCGGCTCCCCCGGCACGCCGCCGGAAGGACCGCGTGACACGCCGCCGGACGGACCACCCGTAACGTCACCGGACGGACCGCTCACGGCGCCGTCAACCCGTCGTGCGGGCGTGGTCGGCGATCTCCACGACCACGTTGGTGGACTTGATCACGGCGACCGCCCTCACCCCCACCTCCAGGCCCAGCTCGTCGGCGGCCTGGCGGCTCATCAGCGACACCACCCGGTACGGTCCCGCGGCGATCTCCACCTGGGCCATCACCGCGTCCCTGATCACCTCGGTCACGATCCCGCGAAGGCGATTGCGGGCCGACGAGTGCCCCGTACCGTTCTCGGACTCGATCTGGGCACGCGCGAACGCCGCCAGATCGGTGCCCTCCACCATCCGATGCCCGTGCTCGTCCCGCCGGGCCGCGAGCCGCCCGGCGTCCACCCATCGGCGGACCGTGTCGGAGCTCACCCCGAGCAGCGCGGCGGCCTCGCTGATCCGAAACGTCGTCACGAACAATCACCATACCTTCGCGTATTCACGCCCTTATGCCCCTCCTCCATGGCAGTCGCGCCGCGATCCGCCACTCCGTCGCCGCTCCTGCGAGCTCGAACGACCTGGAGGACCCTTTCCCCGCGCCGGGGACCCGCTCACACCGGCGCGCCGAAGCGCCGGCACACCGGAGCGAGGAGCGCCGCCGCGGCGAAACCGGCTCGCTCCGGCGGGACGCGCCTCCCGCCGGTGGGCGCCCGGGGCGGGAACGTCCTACTCCGGAATCCGGTGGGCGGGGGCGGGACCGGACCAGTAGGGGGTGGCGAGCCCCCGCGTGCCGACGTCCGCGAGGAAGACGCGCCCGGCGTCCGGATGGCGCGCGGCGTCCGCCGGCGTCATCCCCACGCGGGCGGACGTGATGAGCAGCGTGTCGAGCCGCGGGCCCACGAAGGCGACGCTCGTCACGTTGGGAGCCGCGACCTCCACGGTCGCGAGATGCTCGCCCCGGGGCGAGTAGCCGCGCACCTGGCCGGCACCCCAGAGCGCGAGCCACAGGTTGCCGTCGACGTCGGCGCACAGCCCGTCCGGCGTACCGTCGGAGATCTCCAGCAGCACGCGGCGCTCACCGTACGCGCCGGTGACGGCGTCGTAGGCCCTCGCCCAGATCGTTCCCGGGACGCTGTCGACGCTGTACATCGTCGACAGGTCCGGAGACCAGGCGAGACCGTTGGAGAGCGCGAGGTCGGTGTCGAGGGTCGTGACGGTTCCGTCCGCCTCGTACCGGTACAGGCACTCCTGGCCGTGCCGGTCGTCGAGGGCGAGGCTCCCCACGAGAAAGCGTCCCCCGGGATCGCACGCCCCGTCGTTGAGGCGGCTGTCCTTCCCCTCGGAAATCAGGTCGACGAGGTACGCGCGCTCGCCCCGTTCGCCCTCCGAGGCGGGCGGTCCCCCGTCCTCCGCGGCGGACGGCCGTCCCGGCCCGCCCCCGCCCGCCACGGTGAGCAGTCCCTTCCGCCCGGCGACGAGCAGCCTGCCGTCCCGGTCGCACACGACGGCGCCGACGGTCTCGCCGAACTCGTGCCTGCGGTCCACGCGAACGGAGTCACCGGCGAGCCGTCCCTCGAAGACGTGGCCGGCGTCGATGTCCACCCACAGGAGGCGCTCCCTCGCTGCGTCCCACACGGGCCCCTCGCCCAGCAGGTGCGCGTCCGCGCTCGCGACCCGCGCCTCGAAGCGCCGGATCTCCCGCCTCACGACGCGCCTCCGCCGGTCTTCCGCACGGCGGTCACGTTCGCGGCGGGGTGGACGGGCACGGCCGGACGGCCGCCGTTCCCGGGTCTCACAGGTGCTTGGGGTCGCATGAAACCCACAGTGTTCCAGATGACTGGTTCCTCCGGATACGTCCACCTCGCCGGTCACCGGTCACGGGCTCACCGCGTACTCGCCGGGTGCCCGCGGGACGCCCGCCCTTCCCGGTCGGCGGAAAGGGCGGGCGCGCGGAACCTCGTGGCGACTACGGCTGCTGGGAGATCCGGAACGACTGGGCGGCGCCTCCGTTGCAGGTGCTCTGCACCAGCTGGACGCTGTCGGCCGTCGAGGAGCCCGGCACGCTCAGGCACTTGGCGCTGAGGCGGCTGACGAAGCGGTAGTGGCCGTCGCCCTCGGACACCGCCTGCCACTGCTGGTTGTTGCCTCCGGAGTACGTCCACAGCTGGAGCGGGGCGCCGTCGGCCGTGGAGACGTCGGTCACGTCGACGACCTGGGCACTGTTGAGGCGGCTGTTGAGCCGCGCGAAGCCGCCGCTGGTCGGCTGGACCTGGAACCGCTGGGCGAGGGTGCCGTTGCAGGTGTACTGCTGGATCACGGTGCCGTTCGCCGAGGCGGCCGCGCGCGCGTCCACGCACTTGCCGTTGGCGCGGTTGGCGAGGCTGTACCACGCGGTCGGCGAGATGGTGTCCGGCGGGGGCGGGGTGCTCCCGCCGCCCAGCCACAGCAGGCCGTCGATGACGAACCGGTTCTGCACCTCGCTGGCGAACGTGGACGACAGCGGGGTGTTGTTGCTGTAGTTCATGGCGTTGTGACCGAAGTTCGCGTACAGCATCTTGTAGTTCCGGTTGGTCCACATGAGCGGGTAGTAGCCGCTGTACCAGGTCTGGTTGGGGTCCGTCCCGACCGGGAAGCTCGACGGGTCGATGGACCCGAGGATCCTGATGTTCGGGTTGTTCCTCAGGTCGTTGGCCCAGCTGTACCACTCGCTGACCGACGAGGTGAAGGTGGCGGGCAGCCGCGCCGTGGAGGCGTGCGCCCCGCCCTCCGTGCGCATGACCACCGAGGTGGGTCCCCAGGTGTTGGACCTGAACGCGCCGGTGCCGAGGAGCTCGTTGTGGTACCACGACCAGCTTTGGGCGTCGGTGTTGAACGCGCTCACGTGGAAGCCCATCCACGCCCCGCCGTTGCGCATGTACTGCTCGAACGCCGAGCGCTGGGCGGCGTTCTGCGGCAGGTCGTCCAGGAAGATGACCACCTGATACTGCTGGAGGTTGCTCGCGTTCAGCTGGCTCCAGTTGTTGGTCGCGGTGTAGGTGAAGTTGTTCTGCGCGGCTATCTGCGGGAACCAGCGGTTGGCCTCCTGCACGAAATTGACGTGGGCCGCGTCGTACGCCCCGTTGTAGAAGGCGATCACTTTGAAGCTCGGGGCGGCCGAAGCCCCCGCGCTTCCGCCGGCCGGAAGGGTGGTGAGGCCGAGCGCGAGAGCGAGCACGGCGAGTAACCGCACCCACGTCCGCGTCGAGCTGACCATGTTTTCCCTGGTCATGTGTGTTTCCTCTGTCTCGCGACGAACGACAAAGGCGAAGCCCGCCCCGCCCACGGGCATAACGGAGACCGGCGTTACCAACAACTTCGGCAAGCCGAGGACGGTTCTTGTCTGACTTAATTCAAGTTATGTGAAGAAAAAATGTCAAGAAGATCGCGGAGCCGGGAAACGTCCGTACGGGCGGCGCCCGCGTCGGCCGATGTCATCGTCCGACGGTCAGTCGGCGGCGGGGGCGGCCTCGTAGTGGAGGCCCGCGCCGAGGCTCAGCGCGAGCCTGCGGGCGAGCCCGGTGTTGCGGCGGTGGTCCAGCCGGCCGACGGCCATCTCCAGCGCCTTGCGCTCGCCGACGACGACCACCCACGACCGGGCCCGGGTGAGCAGGGTGTAGAGCAGCTTGCGGCGCAACATGACGCCCCCGGACTCGGTGACGAGCGGCGCGACCACGAAGGGATACTCGCTGCCCTGGGAGCGGTGGACGCTGATGGCGTACGTGTGGGTCAGCTCGTCGAGCTCGCCGAAGCCGTACTTCACGGTCTGCCCGTCGTCGGTGCGGATCTCGACGAGCCGCTCCTCCGGGGTGATGGCGGTGACCGTACCGGTGTCGCCGTTGAAGACGCCCTTGTCGTAGTTGTTGCGGATCGGCATGACACGGTCGCCCACCCGGAAGGCGGAGGCCCCCGACCAGTGCTCGGCGACTCCCTCGCGCGCCGGGTTGAGCCGCTCCTGGATCATGCGACCGAGCTCGGTCGTCCCCGTCAGGCCCCTGCGCATCGGGCACAGGACCTGGACCTGGTCCGGGCTCACCCCCTGCTTGCGCGGGATCGCCACCGTCGCCAGGTGCATCACCCGCTCGGCGACCCGCTCGGGATCGTCGACCTCCTCGAACCAGAACCCGCCCCCGCCGGGGATCGCGGGCACCTCGCCCGCCCTGACCCGGCGGGCGGCCTGGATGATGCCGCTGCCCTCCGCCTGGCGGAAGACCTTGGTCAGGCGCATCCGCGCGATCGCCTCGACCCGCAGCAGGTCGGCCAGCACGCTGCCGGGGGCGATGCTGGGAAGCTGGTCGCTGTCGCCCACGATCAGCAGGTGGCTGCCGGGCGGGATGGCCGCGGTGAGCCGGGTGGCCAGGCTCAGGTCCAGCATGGACGCCTCGTCGACCACGATCAGGTCGGCCTGCGCGGGCGTCTGCTCGAACAGCGTGCCGCTGTCGGGGTCGGGCCGGTGGGCCAGCATCCGGTGCACGGTCATCGCGGGCAGGCCGGTGAGCTCCGACAGGCGCTTGGCCGCCTTGCCGGTCGGCGCCGTGAGGGTCACCGTGCCGCCCATCGCCCGCACCGTCGCCGCGACGGTCTTGACGGTGTGGCTCTTCCCGCAGCCGGGACCGCCGGTGAGGATGGACACGGTGCTGGTCAGCGCCATGTTCACCGCCGCCCGCTGGTCCTCGTCCAGCCCGGGGTCCTCCTGGAACGGGCGCATGGGCAGCGTCGAGGCGGCCTCCCAGAGCCTGGTCAGCTGATCGGTCAGCGTGAGCTCCCGGCTGTGCGTCTCCTTCAGATAGACCACGGCCGTTCCCCGGCCGTCCGGCGACGCCTCGACGACCACGCGGCGGTCGGCGACGAGCGCGTCGACCATCTGACCGACGAGTTCGTGGTCCTGCTCGACGAGTTCCGCGGACTGGGCGATCAGCGCGGTCAGCCGTACGTAGCAGTGCCCGTCGCGGCTGGCCGCCGTCTCCAGCCTGTCCAGGATCGCCGCCTTGACCCGCTGCGGGCTGTCCTCGGAGACCCCCGACCGCAGGGCGATCCTGTCGGCCGTGGCGAACGCGATGCCCCTGACCTTGCCGATGAGCCGGTACGGGTCGGAGGTGAGGACCTCCCCGGAGTCGGCCCCGAAGACCTGGTAGATCTTCGCCGCGAGCAGCGGGCTGATCCCGAAGCCCTGCAGGACCACCATGAGCTCGGCGATCGCCTTCTGCTCCTCCCACGCGTCGGCGATCTGGGCCTGCCGCGCGGGGCCGATGTTGACGACCTCGGTGAGCCGCCCGGGCTCGGTGTCGATGACCGTCAGCGTCGCCTCGCCGAAGTGGCTCACGATGGCGTGGGCGAGCCTCGGCCCGATGCCGCGGATCAGGCCGGAGCCCAGGTAGATGCGGATGGCCCGGACCGTGGCCGGTACCAGCCGCTCGCACGCGACGACCTCGAAGCGCCTGCCGTGACGAGGATGCTCGCCCCACTCGCCGACGAGCCTGAGCGTCTCCCCCGGCTGGACCCCGCCCAGGGCCCGGCCGGAGGCGACGAAGCCGGGCATGCCCTCGGCGCTCATCCGCGCGATCGTGTACTCGTCCTCGCGGACGTACACCAGCTGCTCGACAGATGCCTCCACGGCAGAAAGCAACCCCTCCGTACTGGCCTCACCTCATCCTTCGCACATCAGACCAGCTCACCCGGTGTCCCCACAAGCCGTCGCGGCTCGCCCCCGGGCCGCCGTCGTGGCGTCCCGGGGGCGATGGATGTGACGTACGGTCGGCGGCGCGGGCGAACCGCCGCCGGGGGTGATGGCCGGGTCGCTACACGCCCGACCCGAGGTGCCTGCCGCCGTCGAGGCTCAGATCCCGCCGGCGGAGGTGCTTCCCACCTGGCCCGCTATCGGCCAGGCCGGCCTGGGTCCCGGGTACGGAGGCCGCGGACCCGGGTACGGAGGCCGTGGCCCCGGGTACGGAGGACGCACGCCCGGGTACGGAGGACGCCAGCCCGGGTAACCGCCCGGGTACGGAGGACGCCAGCTCGGGTAAGGGGGCCGCCAGGTCGGGTACGGAGGACGCCAGCCCGGATACGGCGGCCGCCAGCCCGGGTACGGAGGACGCCAGCCCGGGGGGTACGCGCCCGGATAGCCGCCCGGATAGCCACTGGGGTAACCGCCCGGGTAACCACCGGGGTAGCCACCCGGGTAACCCGACGCGGGCACGCAGTCGTACTGCGGGCACGGCGTGGTGAAGCACTGCTTGGGCGAGGGGACGCAGACGCGGCCCGGACCGCAGTTGACCGCCGCGCACGGCGATCCCGGGCTGCACGTACCGGCCGCCTGCACGGCGGTGGCCGGCTGGGCCGCCGGAGCGGCCGGCGCCCTGTCCGCCCAGGCCGTGTTCGCGATGGCCGGTGACCCCGCCACCACGACCGCGGCCAGGACTGGGGCCAGTTTTCGAAGCATTTTTCCCCCAGATGTCATGATCGGTTCTGACTCTTCGACGATGCTTGCACCGGCCTTACCTGCTAACGGCAAACTGGATCCCAGCAAGTCGGATGGCTTGTCGAGAGTCGGGTGGCGACGCTGCCGCATCGATGGAATCGATCGGTTTCGCCCCTTTTTGCGGCGCCGATCCGGGGAAGACTCCTCGCCGTCGCCTCCCGTCGGCGCTGGTTATGCTGACGGCAGGGACACGGCTACCAGGGGGCGCACATGGCTCGGCCCGGGACGCGCGCGACCGTGCGCGACGTCGCGGCGGAGACGGGCCTGTCGATCGCCACCGTCTCGCGGGTCCTGAACGGGCAGGCCAATGTCGCCCCGCGCACCCGGGAGCTGGTGTTGCGGGCCATCGGCCGCCTCGGGGACCAGGCGCCCCGGCCGCGCGCCGGGCAGGAGGCGACGGCCGGCGGCACGATCTACGTGCGCTGCCCCTACCTGCTGACCGACTACTTCGGGCTCATCGTCTCCTCGGTCGGCGAGACCATCGAGCTGCACGGCGGTCAGATGATCCTGAGCACCGGGGAGTCCGCCCGGCACGCCCCGGCGATCGCAGGCCTGCCCGACCGCCCCGGCATCGCGGGCGCGATCCTGATCCTTCCCCCGGAGCCGGGCGAGGAGCTCGTACGGCTTCGCGACCGGCGGTTCCCCTTCGTGGTGATCGACCCCAGGACGCCGCCTCCCAAGGACATCGTGGCGGTGTCGGCCGCGCACTTCGCGGGCGCGCGCAAGCTGATGGCGCACGTGGTCGAGCTCGGTCACCGCCGGGTCGGCATCGTCGGCGGTCCGGTGGAGTGGCTGCCCAGCGAGGCCAGGCTGGCGGGATACACCGCGTCGCTGGCCGACGTCGGCGTCCTGCCGTCGGCCGAGCTGCTGCGCAGCGTGCGGGAACCCAACGCGGAGAACGGCTACCGCGCGGCCTGCGAGCTGCTGGACCTGCCCGAGCGGCCGACGGCGCTGGTCGCGTTCAACGACAAGATGGCGGTCGGCGCGCTGTGGGCGGCGGCCGAGCGCGGCCTGAACGTCCCCGGCGACCTGTCGGTCGCGGGTTTCGACGACCTCGACCTCGGCCGGGCGACCCTGCCGACGCTGACCACGGTGCGCCAGCCCCTGCAGGAGATGGGCCGGATGGCGGTCACGCTGCTGATGCGGCTGCTCAGCCGGCACACGCTGGAGGCCCTGCACGTCTCCCTGGGGACCGATGTGATCGTCCGCGGTTCCACCGGTCCCGTTTCCCGCTGAGGGCTTTTGTTTCATTTGTTTCATCAGCGACGGGCGCCCCGAATATCGCATGGAATGCGCTAATCCTGGTATTTCCGAACCTTGACAACCGATTTCCACGTGTGTTGTCCTGTCCTGCAACAGAAAAGTTTCTTATCTGTTACATCGGTTACAGCGACGGTTCCCCGGGGCGACGCGTGTGCCCTGACGCGGACGGACCGGGGCGTCGCGGGCCCAATCGCACCCCCCGAAAGGACCCCCTGCCGTGTTCCGACCACCTCGCCGGGCCCTCACCCTCGCCCTGGCCTGCGCCGCCGCCCTGTGGGCGACGGGACCCGTCGCCGCCACGCCCGCCCTGGCCGCCAACGAGCCCGTGAACATCTGGCTCACCACCACGTCCGACGCGGGCGGCCGGACCGTCACGCGGGGTCTTCAGCAACAGTCCCCCATCGCCTTCGGCCCCGCCGGAGGCAGTGCCAACCACACCATCACCGTGAACGAGGGCACCACCTACCAGCAGTTCGAAGGCGGTGGAGCCTCGATCACCGACACCACCGCCTACCTGCTGCGCGGCGGCCCGATCAGCGCGGCCACCCGCGACGCCGTGATGCGCAGGCTCTTCCACCCCACCGACGGCATCGGCCTGTCGTTCGTGCGCAACCCGATCGGCGCCTCCGACCTCTCGCGGCCCGGCAACGTCTCGCTCGACGACACCTGCTGCGACCTCAACGACTTCGGCGCCAACGGGTACGACACCAACGTGCGCCTGCTCACCCAGCAGGCCAAGTCGCTCAACCCGGCCCTGCGCGTCAAGGGCGTGCCGTGGAGCGCCCCCGGCTGGATGAAGGACAACGGCCGGATGGACCAGATGGGCTGGCTCAAGTTCGAGCACTACCCCACCTACGCCCAGTACCTGGTGAAGTACGTCCAGAGCTACCAGAACGCCGGCATCCCGGTCGACTACATCTCGGTGCAGAACGAGCCCAACTGCTGCCAGGCGGGCAACCCGACCGCGATGAACTATCCCGGCATGAGCTGGAACTCCTCCGGACTGGCCGAGTTCACCAAGAACCACGTCTACCCGGCCTTCCGCGCCGCCGGCATCACCACCAAGGTCCTCGTCCACGACTGGAACTACGGCGACTACGCCACCATGGGCGCCGGCGTGCTGAACGACGCGGGCGTGCGCAACGACCCCCTGTTCGGCGGCATCGCCTGGCACGGCTACTTCGGCGACCCGGCGGTCGGCACCCAGGTGCACAACCAGTATCCGGCCGTACGCCAGTTCAGCACCGAGCACTCGGGCGGCACCTGGATCGGCAACCAGCACAACGAGGACCTCGCCGACATCGTCAACTACGCCCGCAACTGGAGCGGCAGCCTCGTCAAGTGGAGCCTCGCCCTCAACCAGAACATGGGCCCGCACAACGGCGGCTGTGACGTCTGCACCGGCCTGGTCACCGTCCAGGAGGGCGGCCCCCGCGCCGGCCAGGTCGACAACACCATCGAGTACTACACGACCGGCCACCTCACGAAGTTCGTCAGGCCCGGGGCGTTCCGGATCGACTCCACCGCCAACGCCACGATCCAGAACGTCGCCTGGCGCAACTCCGACGGCTCCAAGGCCCTGATCGCGCACAACCGCGGCACCTCGGCCCAGTCCGTCCGGGTCAACTGGGGCGGCCAGTCGTTCGTCTACTCGCTTCCGGCCCGCACCACCGCCACCTTCACCTGGTCCGGCACGCCGAGCGGCAACCCCGGCGACCCTGGTGGCGGCGCCATCACCGGCCTGGCCGGCAAGTGCATGGACGTCGCGGGCGCGAGCAGCGCCGACGGCACCGCCGTCCAGCTCTACTCCTGCAACGGCACCGCCGCCCAGCAGTGGACCCGCCCCGGCGACGGCACGCTCCGCGTGCTCGGCAAGTGCCTGGACGTCGTCGACAACGGCACGGCCAACGGCAGCCGGCTCCAGCTGTGGTCGTGCTTCGGCGGCCCCAACCAGCGGTGGACCTACAACCCCACCACCAGGGACCTGGTGAACCCCGCCGCGAACAAGTGCGTGGACGTCACGGGTAACACCAGCGCCGACGGCACCCGCCTCCAGCTGTGGGAGTGCACCGGCGGCGCGAACCAGAAGTGGACGATGTCCTGACCTGAGCGGAACACGGGCGCGAACCCTCCGCAGGGGGTTCGCGCCCGTGGCCTTCCCGGGTCCTCCGAGCTCCGGACGCCCCGGTGGCGGCGTTCTCGCCGCGGTCCGTCGACGCCGCTCCCTCGGCCTCCGCCGGTGGCCCACGACCCTTGACGTCAACTTTAAGCATCGAGGCGATTACCCACAGTGATTACGGTGCATGAGGTCACATGCCAATCAACCCTCAGCACCAACGGGAGCACCCCATGCACACCCGCACCACCGCAACGGCACTGGCCGCTCTCGGCCTTCTCGCCGCCCTCACCACCGTCGGCGCGAGCACCGCCTCCGCCTCCACCTCCGCCCCGGCCCCCTGCGCGCGGGAATATCTCGCGCTGATGAACGCCGAGGACGCCCTCACCAACGTCGAAGCCCTTCCCGAGGTCAAGGCCGCCCACGCCGCCCTGATGAAGGCCGGCGCCGCCGCCAACGTCGACCAGCTCTCCCAGAAGGCGGCTCTGCAGCAGCTCGGTGTCAAGGCACCGGGACTGGACCCCGCCGCGAAGAAGATGGTGGAGGCCTACAACGCCGCCGGAGCCAAGTACGTGCAGGTGCGCGACGCGGCTCTCCTGAAGATCGCACCGCAGCGGCAGAACTCCAGGAACACGCTCAAGAAGTGCCTGAACGCCCACTCCTGACCATGGAGATGTGACGCGGCCGGAGTTCCCGGTGCCACGACCAGGGCGGTACGCCTCCTGGTGATCGGGGACCCCGGCCGCGTCCGGCGCGGAGGACCGCGGCCCGACGACGACCACCCGGCAGGCTCGGCACGCTCAGAGAGCACGCGTTCAAAGGGCACGCGCTCAGAGAGCACGCGCTCAGAGAAGGCCGGCGTCCGGTGTTCGGCGGGGAGCGACCGCCGCCCGGACTCCGGGCGAATCCCGGCGAAGGCGCCGGCGGGATCGCCGGCGCCTTCGCGGATTCATCTGCCGAACGCGGTGCGCGTCACGACGTCAGCGGGTGGTTCAGAAGGAATCGCGGTGGTAGTTACCCCAGTCGAAGTCGCCGGAGCGGCCTTCGCCGATGCGGACGCGGAAGCCGTCGAAACCGCCCTTGGCGCTGTAGCTGAACTTCCACCCGTGGTGGCCGCCGGTGTTGAAGCGGCGGTTGTGCCAGCCACGGTCGTCGTGGTAGTAGAAATCGATGAAGGTGTTCTCCCGGTCGCGGTCGCGGTCCCAGGTGTTGATGTCGAAGTGGTAGCGGCCGTTGGAGTAGTACCAGTAGCCCTTGTAGTAGGAGCGCTCGCCGCGCGACTCACCACGGCCGAAGCTGGAGTAGCCGGAGAACCAGTGCTTGGTGTACTGCGCCTGGGCGACCGCGGCCGTACCCGCGGTGGTCGCGGTGGCGGCCTGGGCGGGGGCGGCGACGATACCGGCCGCCAGGGCGCCGGCCAGGGCCGTGCCGACAAGGACGCTGCGAAGCTTACGCATGAGGGATTTCCTTTGATCGAGGGTGTTCGGGAACAACCCGTGTGACCTGTGCCCGGTGCGCCTTTTCGGTGCCGCGCTCCGGACAGCACTGACATTAGGCAGAAGAAAAGTCCCGTTCTGCGTACAAACGCACATATAGCGCCGAGCGTGCACTACGACACACAAAACCTCGGTTCCCCGCTGGATCGGGCACCTCGCCACAACCGGACACCCTCCGGCGCGCCGCCGTTCAGAGCCGGCGGCCGGGCGCGGTGAAGGCCAGGTGGGCGGGTTCACGCGCCGGCGAGATGGCGGCGTCGAAGAGCTCTCCGGCGACGGCCGCCCCGGCGGGGAAGGTCACAGCGTCCCGTCGTCCCACCGTCGTCAGGCCGGCTGTTCCACCGACCGGGTCTCCTCGGCCTCCTCGGTCTCCTCGGTCTTGCCGGTCTCCTCAGTCTCGCCGACCTTGTCGGTCTCTTCGGGCTTGCCGGCGTTGTCCGCCCGGGCGGGCAGGAGCAGGGCGGCGACGACCACGGCCAGGGACAGCACCGCGCCGATGATGAAGGCCAGCCGCATGCCGTCGAGGTTGGCGAGCGTCTCCGTGACCCCCGCGGCTCTCAGGTTGTCGGTTCGCGCGCTCATCACGGTGATCACGAGAGCGATACCGACGGCCCCGGCGACCTGTTGCAGCGTGCTCAGGATCGAGCTGGCGTGGGAGTAGAGCGGCGGCGGGACCGCTCCGAGCCCGAGGGTGAACACCGGGGTGAAGACCGCGGCCAGCCCCACCATCAGCAACGCGTGCAGACCGAGAAGCTGCCAGAACGGCATGGTCATCGTGACCTGGGTGAAGCCGGTGAGCGCGAGCGTGATCCCGATCGAGCCGGGGATGACCAGAACCCGGCCACCGAACCGGTCGAACAGGCGGCCGACGGTCGGACTGAGCAACCCCATCGCGAGGCCGCCCGGCATCACGAGGAGCCCGGTCTGCAGGGCGCTGAGCCCGCGGACGTTCTGCAGGTACAGCGGCAGCAGGATCATCGAGCCGAACATCGACATGAAGGCCACCGCCATCAGGATCAGCGCGACCGTGTAGGTGCGGTAGCGCAGGGTGCGCAGATCCAGCAGCGGCACGCCGCGCTTCTGCAGCGACAGCTGGCGGAAGACGAAGACGGCGATGGCGACCAGGCCGGCCGCCACGATCGCGACGGCGACGCGGGCGTCACCGCTCTCGAACCGGCTCAGCCCGTAGACCAGGCCGCCGAAGCCGCCGCCCGCGGTCACCACGCTCAGCCAGTCGACGGTGCTGAACTGCGGCTCTCCGACGTTCTT
This sequence comes from Streptosporangium sp. LJ11, assembly GCF_051918945.1. NCBI lineage: Bacteria > Bacillati > Actinomycetota > Actinomycetes > Streptosporangiales > Streptosporangiaceae > Streptosporangium > Streptosporangium sp. LJ11. The sequence goes on along the minus strand of NZ_JBPXMB010000029.1, from coordinate 40,840 downwards.
GAGCTGCTTCAGGCCGCCCCAGGTGATCAGGGCGGCGATGGGGAGCACCACGGCGAACAGCATTCGCCAGGACCCGAACTGGAGGATCACCCCCGAGACCGTCGGGCCCATGGCGGGCGCGACCGAGATGGCCAGGGAGACGCTGCCCATCACCCGCCCTCGGTCGCCCTCGGGCACCACCTGCATCAGCGTGGTCATCAGCAGCGGCATCATCACGGCCGTCCCGGCCGCCTGGATGATGCGAGCGCCCAGCAGCACCCCGAACGACGGCGCGACGGCGGCCAGCAACGTACCGAGCAGGAACAGGCCCATCGCGGTGGTGTAAGCGCCGCGGGTGGAGACCCGCTGCAGGAACCACCCGGTGATCGGGATGACAACGGCCATGGTCAGCAGGAAGGCGGTCGAGAGCCACTGCGCGGTCTGCTCGGTGATGTGCAGCGCGCTCATCACCTGCGGGATCCCGTTGATCAGGATCGTCTCGTTGAGGATGACCACGAATGTGGCGAGCACCAGCAGCCGGATCACAGCCGGGGTGCGACCTGGGGCGGCTGTCGCGGGCTTGGCGGGTGAGTCGAGCTGTGGGCTGTGCACGGAACCTCGATCGGGGGTTGTCGGATATGACACGTGGTCATCGCTGGCGTTCCAGCCTTGGGTCTCACGAGAAGTCGTGGTCTGCAAAGAATGACCGATACCACCGACAAAACTCATCGCCCGTCCTCAGCATTCCGGCAGGCGATGTGAAACGCCACCCGATTTTCACCGGCGAACGACGATCCCCAGATCGCGCACGGGAACCTTCAAATCCCCCCTGACCTGGGCTAACACCTCGCGCACCCGCCCCGAGGGGCCGGGCACCACTGTGACGAGCGCCACGGATCGGGAAAGGTCGTCGATCCCAGGCGACCGGCTCGTTTCGGCCCGGTTCATACGTCTGAACCAGCCGCCACCACCGCGTCAGGATGCCGATCAGGCCTGGGCGACCCGCGTCCGGCGGCGCCGCTTCCAGGCCAGGGTCGCGGCCTGGATGACGAAGAAGGCACCCCCGGCCGCGGTGTACATGATCAGCGCGGTCAGGCCGGGGTCGTCGCCGACGGCGGCGGGCAGGTAGGTGAGACCGGCGATGACCGACAGGGCGCCGGCGACGAGCATCGGCCACTGACGGCCGAGCTCGGGGCCGCGGCGGCGGATGGCCACGGTCAGCTGGGCGGCACCGGAGACGATGGCCCAGAGGCCGAACACGAACAGCACCGCGCCGACACCGCTGATGGCGGCGAGGCCGAGACCGGCGGCGGTCAGGGCGCTGAGCGCCGTGTTGAACACCTGCAGCCTGCGGGCCGGAGTCCCGGGATCCTCACGGACGTCGAACAGCGAGGCGACGACGTCGATGACCGGGTACGCGATGAGCAGGATCACCGAGGCGGCCGTCAACGAGTCGTGGACGGCGGCGAAGCCGACCGACCAGGCGATCGCGATGAGGCCACGGACGAGGTAGATGCGAAGGAGTGACGACATCGGGGATTTCCGCTTTCTTTCCGGCTTCCCGGCGTTCCGGGGTACGGGAATCACTCTGACCACCCGTACCGGCCGGCCGCCCCGGGGAGAGACCCTGGGCGGGACACTGGTCCCCGGCCGCAAGGCTCACCAGGTACCCCCGGGTGGCGAGGTGCCGGTCCGCCGCTTCGGGCAGCGGCGACGGCCGTCGGCGGCGAGGCCGATCATCATGGTCTTCCGGCACGCCGGTCCGGCGTTTCGGCACGTCACGAAGTTTGGTGCCACTTGTCCGTCGGGGAATCAGGAGTGTTGTAACCTCCCCGGCAGGGGGATTACGTGCCGATCAACACCAGGACTTCCGCGCTGCGGGGGCGGCGACGCGAGCAGGAGGCACTCGACCGGCTGCTGCGTGACGTCCGCGCCGGACGGAGCCGGGTGCTGGTGCTGCGCGGCGAGGCCGGAGTGGGCAAGACCGCCCTGCTGGACTACCTCGCCGAGGCCGCGTCGGCCGGCCAGGTGACCCGCGCGGCAGGGGTGGAGCCGGAGACCGAGATCGCCTACTCGGCGCTCCAGCAACTCTGCGCGCCGCTGCTGGGCCATCTCGACCGGCTGCCCGAGCCGCAGCGGGACGCGCTCGCCACCGGGTTCGGCCTCAGCGCCGGTGATCCGCCGGACACGTTGCTCGTCGGGCTCGCCGTGCTCGGGCTGTTCGCCGAGGCCGCGTCGGAGCGGCCGCTGGTCTGCGCGGTGGACGACGTGCAGTGGATGGACCGGATGTCGGAGGTGATCCTCACCTTCGTCGCCCGCCGGCTGGACTCCGAGTCGGTCGCCCTCGTCTTCGCGGCGCGCAGCCCCGGCGACGAGCGGATCCTCGGAGGACTGCCGGAACTGCGCGTCGAGGGTCTTCCCGACGCGGACGCGCGGGCGCTGCTGGCCTCCGTACTGCCCGGCCCTGTCGACGCTCGCGTACGCGACCGGATCGTCGCCGAGACCCGCGGCAACCCGCTGGCCCTGCTCGAGCTGCCGCGCGATCTCACGCCGGCGGAACTGGCGTTCGGGTTCGGCGGACACAGCGCGAAGCCGCTGGTGAGCCGGGTCGAGGAGGGCTTCCAGCGGCGCATCGCCGCGTTGCCTCCGGAGACCCGCACACTGCTGCTCACCGCCGCCGTCGAACCGGTCGGCGACGTGCCACTGCTGTGGCGCGCGCTCGAACGGCTGGATGTCGGCACGGATGCCGCGGCACCCGCGGCGGCCGCGGGCCTGGTCGAGATCGGGACCCGGGTCCGGTTCCGGCATCCGCTGGTCCGCTCGGCCAGCCGGCGCTCCGCCGAGCCCGCCGGGCTGCGCGCGGTGCACCGGGCGCTCGCCGAGGTGACCGATCCAGAGCGGGAGCCCGACCGCCGTGCCTGGCACCGGGCGCACGCCGCGCCGGGGCCGGACGAGGAGGTCGCCGGCGAGCTGGAGCGGTCGGCCGGCCGGGCGATGACCCGTGGCGGCCGGGCGGCGGCCGCGGCCTTCCTGGAGCGCGCGGCGGAGCTCACCCTCGATCCGGCGAAGCGCGCCGGGCGCATCCTGTCCGCCGCGACGGCCCGATTCACCGCCGGAGCCCTCGCCGAGGTGCCGGACCTGCTGGCCGCCGCCGAGCTCGGTCCGCTGGACCCGGTGCAGCGGGCCGGAGTGGAACGGCTGCGCGCCAAGGTCGCGTTCGCGCTCAACGCCGGGCGGGCGGCCGTGCCGCCGCTGCTCTCGGCCGCCCGCCGCCTGGAGGCGCTGGATCCCGCCGCGGCCCGGGAGACCTACCTGGCGGCGATCGGCGCGGCCGTGAACGCGGGGTGGCTCGGCGGCGGCGACCTGCGCCGGGCGGCCGAGGCCGCCCGCGGCGTTCCCGCGGGCGAGGAGCCGGCCGGTCTGCTCCTCGCGGGGCTGACGGCGTGGATCCTGGAGGGGCACGCGGCGGCGGTGCCGCTGTTCACCCGCGCCCTGGCCGCGGTCCCCCCGGACAACGACCTGGACCTGGTCTGGCTGAACGGGATGGTCATGCACGAGGTGTGGGACGACGTGGCGTTTCTCACCAGGACCGAGCAGGCCGTCCGCCACGCCCGCGAGACCGGCGCGCTGTCCCTCCTGCCGAGCGCGCTGACCTTCCGCGCCACCGCGCTGATCTACGCCGGCCGCTTCGCCGACGCGTCGGACCTGGTCGACGAGGCCGAGGCCCTCGGGAACGCCACCGGCTCGTCCCCGCATCCGGCCACCGCGGTCATCCTGGCCGCGCATCGCGGACGCGAGGAGCCGGCGCTGGAACTCAACGAGGCTCTGGTCGGGAACGCCGAGGCGGGCGGCCTGGGATGGTTGCTCGCCGTCGCCGGATACAGCAGGGCGGTGCTGTTCAACGGGCTCGGCCGGTACTCGGCAGCGCTGGAGGCGGCCCTCGATGCGGCTCGGCACGAAGACCCCGCCGTCCTGCAGTGGACGCTCGGTGAGCTGGTCGAAGCCGCCGCACGCGCCGGGGCGGGCACCGTCGCGGCCGAGGCGCGTGACCGCCTCGCCGCCCGGACGCGTGTCGTCGGCACGAACTGGGCACGCGGCGCCCAGGCTCTCGCGGACGCGCTCGCGGTCCCGGCCGGGCCGGTCGAGAAGCACTACCGGGAGGCGATCGAGCGGTTCGCCGCGACTCGGCTCGGCCTGCAGGCCGCCCGGGCCCGGCTGCTCTACGGTGAGTGGCTGCGACGGGAGAACCGGCGGGCCGACGCCCGGACGCAGCTGCGGATCGCCCACGAGGCGTTCACCACGATCGGTGCGGACGGTTTCGCCGAGCGGGCCGGCCGGGAACTGGCCGCCACCGGCGAGACGGTGCGCAAGCGGACCCCGGGGGTACGGGAGGAGCTCACCCCCCAGGAGGCGCAGATCGCGCGTCTGGCCGTGGCGGGGCGTACCAATCCGGAGATCGGCGCCGTGCTGTTCCTCAGTCCGCGTACGGTCGAATGGCATCTGCGCAAAGTCTTCACCAAGCTCGGCATCGGTTCCCGCCGCGAGCTGTCCTCCGCCCTGCGCGACAGGTGATCCCAGGGCCGCCACCAGGGTGTCGCCCTGGGGCGAACGCCCTGCTCCGCACATGATTGTGAATGCCGGATGCCGAACGGCACCGCCGTGATCATGGAGGAGTGGGGACAATGGTGGACTACATGCTTGAGGTGATCGTGCTGCCGGTGGCCGACGTCGACCGGGCCAAGGAGTTCTACAGGCGGATCGGTTTCCGCGAGGATCTCGACTACGTCGCCGATCAGGACTTCCGGGTCGTGCACTTCACCCCGCCGGGCTCCCACTGCTCGATCATCGTGGGCAAGGGCATCGGTACCGCCGCGCCCGGGTCGACGGAGAACGTTCACCTGATCGTGCGTGACATCGAGGAGGCCCGGGCCGACCTGGTCAGCCGCGGTGTCGAGGTCAGCGAGATCTTCCACGACGAGGGCGGCGTCTTCCACCACGCGGGCACCGAGAAGCGGGTTCCCGGCTTCTACCCCGGCCGCCCCTCGTACGGCTCGTTCGCCTCGTTCAGCGATCCCGACGGCAACGGCTTCCTGCTGCAGGAGGTCACCGAGCGCTTCCCCGGCCGCTGAGGCCGGGCCATGGGCGCCGACCGGGTGACGGCGGCGACAGGCGACGCGCCGGGCCCTCGCCTGCCGGGCCGGGCGGCGTCGCCGTGAGCGTGGGCGAGTCCGGCGGGCGGGCATGGGGCGGCGGCCCCGGCGAGAGCGCCGGGGCCGCCGCGTCGTTCGGACGAGGTCAGGCGGTGACGCAGCGGTAGTTCGCGGCCGAGGCCGTGTCGCCGTGGCCGGTGTAGCGGGCCACCATCGGGTAGCGGCAGACGTCGCGCGTGACGGTCTCGCCGCCGGGGCCGGAGGCCGAGGCGGCGAGGGTGGCCGGAGCCTGGCCCTTCTCCACCCAGTTGACCAGCGCGCCCAGGTCGTCGGTCGGGTACGGGCCGGGGCCGCCGGCGCAGTGGTTCACGCCGGGCAGCAGGAACAGGCGGTAGAAGTCGTCGACCCGCTTGTTGCCGCCGAGGACCCGGTTGACCCGCTCGCGGTAGGCGATCGTGCCCTGGGTGGGGACCAGCTCGTCGTTCTGGCCGTGCCAGCTCAGCAGCTTGCCGCCGGCCTTCGCGAACGCCGACAGGTTCGGGTCGTCGGTACCGATGACGTCGTTGAACCGCAGCTGCGACGCGCGGAAGATCTGCGCGAACGACGTGTAGGTGAGCTTCGTGGTGTCGAACGACGGGTTCCGCTTCACGAAGTACTTGACCCAGCTGTCGGCGACGGTGAACGGCGTGCCGGGAGTGGCCAGGGCGTCGAGGCTCGCGCCCTTGTTCGGCCCGTACCAGAGCCTCCGGCCGGAGGAGGAGACCGGTCCGGCCCAGATCTTGCGCACCGCGTCGGCGGTGGCGCGGGAGATCGTGATCTTCTTGCCGTCACAGTCGATCTTGGTGCCGGCCAGCCGCCGGGCGTCCCAGTGGCACTCCCGCGGGTCGTCGATGATGCCGTCCTTGACCCCGTCGAGGGTGTCGCAGGCCTTGACCGCGGCGGTGTTGAACGCCGCCAGCTCACACGGGGTGGGCGCGACCTTCTCCTCGGTGAAGACGGCCTGCGACCAGAGCGTGGCGACCGCGAACCGGTCCCAGTTGATCGCCGGCGCCTTGGCCAGGATCCCGTCGAAGTCCGTCGGGTGATCCTGGGCCTCCGCGTATCCCTGGCGGCCGCCGGTCGAGCAGCCGTTCCAGTACGCGTAGCTCACGGGCCGGTCGTAGAACCTCTTCGCCACGTCCTTGCCGATGACGGCCATGTCGTGCAGCGAGCGGGAGGCGAAGTTCTCCAGCAGCGGGGTGTCGACCTTTCCGGCCGGGGTGAGCGCCCAGCCGCTGACGTCGAGCGGGTTCGCGCCGACACCGGCGTCGGTGGCCGCGGCGACGTACCCGGCCTTCACCGCGCCGACCAGCGAGGAGCCGCTGAAGTCACCGGCGAGGTAGGCGCTGCCGCCGAGCGCCTGGAACCTTCCGGTCCAGTTCTCCCTGTCCTGGGGCAGCGAGATCTTGATGTTGACGTGGTCGTTCGCGCCCGGGTGGCTCACCGTGACGGTGAAGTCGCACCAGGCCGGCACGTCGGTGAGCGTCTCCTCCTGGGGATGCAGCGGAGGAGCGGCGGGGAACGTGACGGTTCCACCGGCGTTGGCGACCGCCTTCACCGACTCCACCTTGGTGCCGGAGGGCGCGGAGACGGGAACGGCGGCACAGGTCGCGGCCACGGGGCCGCTGTCGCGGGAGACGGCGTCGGCAGCCGTCGGCGCCAGCGCCGCCACCGCCGATACCGCCGCCGCCATCAGGACGATCAAGCGTCGTTTCATGCCCGACACCCTCACGTGAGACCCGCGGGCCTCGCCCCAGGGAAACACCCTGGGGCGCCCCCTGGCCGGGACGTTCACCAACCGGCCGTCGTCGTGGCAACCGGAGACACGTTCCCCCTTGGGCGCCGCTCACCGGATGAGCGTCGAGGACGCTGAGCGTGACCAAGGAGGCGGCGAGCGATCAGAGCGGCTCCCGCGTCTCGGGGGTGAGCAGTCGCCGGTTGAACGCCTCGGTGACGGCGGCGGCGCGGTCCCCCACGCCGAGCTTGGCGTAGATGTTCAGCAGGTGACTTTTGACCGTGGCCTCGGTGATGAACAGCCGGGCGGCCGCCTCACGGTTGGTGTTCCCGGCCGCCACGAGTTCGAGGACCTCGAGTTCCCGCCGGCTGAGCAGTTGCGGGGCGGGTGTCCTGACCCGGCTCATCAACCGGGCGGCCACCGAGGGAGAGAGGACGCTCTCGCCCTTGGCGGCGGCCCGCGCACCGCGCAGCAGGTCCTCCCGGGGAGAGTCCTTGAGCAGGTAGCCGGTCGCGCCCGCCTCGATCGCCGGCAGTACGTGGGTGTCGGTGTCGTAGGTGGTCAGAACCAGCACGCGCGCGGCGACGCCGAGCCTGGTCAGCTCGGTGATCGCGGTCAGCCCGTCCATGCCCGGCATGCGCAGGTCCATCAGGATCACGTCGGGCTGGAGCTCCTTGGCGAGCCGCACGACCGCGGCGCCGTCCGCGGCCTCGCCCAGCACCTCGAATCCGGGCGCGGAGGCGAACATGCTGCTCAGCCCGTCCCTGACGATGGGATGGTCGTCCGCGATCAGCAGCCGGATCGGGGGCTCGGCTGCCGGCTCGGCCGTGCGATCGGTCATGTGCGGCTCCCGGCCGGCAGGATGGGGATGCAGGCCGAGATCCCGGTGCCGGCGCCGGGCTCGGACTCGATCCGCAGACTCCCGGACAGCCCTTCGACGCGCTGTCGCATGATGGTCAGGCCGAACCCGCCGCGGGACGGCGGTTGCGACGCGCCGTTCCCGGCCGCGCCTGCTTCGAGACCCGCGGGTTCGAAGCCCCTGCCGTCGTCGCGTACGTCCAACGCCACCTCGTGTTCCAGGTAGGACAGCGTCACTCCGACCCTGGTCGCGCGCGCGTGCTTGGCCACGTTGGCCAACGCCTCCTGTGCCGTGCGCAGCAGCGCGAACTCGGTCTCCGGTGTCATCGGCCGTACCGTGCCGGTCGTCGTGACCTGGACGGCGAGCCCGTGCAACCTCGACCACCGGTCGGCGACGTCGGTGAGCGCGTCGCTCAGGCGCGCGGTTTCCAGTGGCTCGGGCCGCAGCGCGTCGACCGAACGCCGGGCCTCTGCCAGGCTCTCCCTCGCCAGCGTCTTCACGGCTTCGAAGGGGCGGTGCCACCGCTCCGGGACGTCGTGCATCTGCTCGGCGGCCTGGAGTTGCGTGATGATCCCGGTGAGTCCCTGCGCCAGGGTGTCATGGATCTCGCGAGCCATCCGCTGGCGCTCGTCGAGGATTCCCGCCTCCCTGGCCTGGGCGAGCAGCTGGGTGTGCAGGCCGGCGTTCTCGGCGAGCGTCGCCTCCAGCAGCCGGTTCGTCCGGCTCAGCTCGGCGAGGGCCTGGACGCGCTGCTCTCTCTCCTGCTCGGCGAGCTGGAGGAACCAGGCGGTGACGCACATCATGACGATGTTGACGACAACGATGATCACGGAGATCGTCAGGCCGAGAGCGGTCGTCTTGGGCACGTCGGATGCCTGTGCGACGCCGGCCACGACCGCCACGGTGGCCACGCCCAGCAGCCGCCACGGCCAGCGAAGGATGGTGAAGGCGTAGATGTAGGGGGCGGGGGTGAACAACCCGAACACGGGGTCCCGCGCCACCAGGATCGCGGTGATCACCACCAGGCCGGTGAAGAAGACCCCCATGATCAGTGGGCGCTCCCACCAGGCGGGACGCAGGGTGAACATGACGAGCATCCACCCCGCGGCCAACCCGCACAGGCCGAGATCGACGAGCAGGGAGTCGTCGCCCGCCGGCCGCTCCACGATCACCTTGAAGATGACGAGGGCGGCCAGCAACGTGTACGGCACCACGGTCACCAGCAGAAAGGGGGGCCGTCCCTGCTCCGCGTCACAGGACTCCGGCATCTGCCCGCTCACATCCCTCTCCATTCGTCCCGAGTCTATTCCCGGTGAAACCGGCGAACCGCTCTATTCCCAGCGGAACCAGCGGACCGCGACGACCGCGCACACGACCGCGTAGCCCGCCAAGGTCGCCAAGGGCTGGGCGGACGGGAAATGGCCCTGGAAAGAAGCCTCCTGGAACGCCTGCATGCCCGCGCCGAGCGGGGTGTAGTGGCTGATGCCCCGCAGCAGCGGGGGCATCTGCGCGATCGGCACCCAGAGCCCGGCGAAGAACATCATCGGGAAGAACAACACCGTGCCGATCGCCGTGGCCGGGCCACGTCCGGGCGCCAGCGCGGTGATCAGCAGGCCGATCGAGAGCAGCGCGGCGGCCGCGAGCAGCCAGCCGACGGCGAAGCCGGCGAGATTCTGCGGCAGGCGGACGCCGAAGCCGAGCCCGGCCACGGTGAGGAACAGGGTCACCGCGACGACCGCGATGGAGAGGTTGGCCACGAGCTGGGCGGCGAGCACGCGGGCCGGGCCGATCGGCGTGGTCCGCATGCGCCGTAGCACGCCGTTCTCACGGTATCCCGCGAGTATCGTCGGCAGTGCGGTCAGCGCCAGGATGGCCAGGTTGAACAAGATGATGACCGGCACGTAGAGGTCGAAGTACGTCAGGCCTCCGCCGGCCTCCATGGGCTCCCGCAGGATGGGGACGTTGCCGAGGATGACCAACAGGACCAGCGGGAAGCCGACCCCCCAGAGAGGACCGGTCTTTTCGCGGACGCAGAGTTTGATCTCGGCTTTGGTGAGCCTCCACGTTGCGGAACCGCGCTTGGCGGTGAAGGGCGCGGCCGTGTTCAGGGCTGACATGGGTATGGCTTCCTCTCTGTGGACGGGCTGCATCGGTTCGGATCGCTCGGATCATGCGGATCACGAGGTGGCATCGGGGCGTTTCCCGGTCAGCTTGACGAACGCGTCCTCCAGGCTCGCCTGCTCGACGCGCAGCCGTTCGGCCACTATCTGGTTGCGGGCCAGTACGGCGGTGACGGCGTTGAGCGCGTCGCTGTTGCCGCTGACGATGACCAGCTCGCCCCGGCGGGTGACGCCGGAGACCTCGGGCAGGCTCCTCAGCAGCTCGTCGTCCATCTGCCTGGACGGGCGGAACTGGATCCGCTGCTCGATACGGGCCCGCTCGGCCAGACCGGCCGGGGTGTCCACCGTGACGACGCGGCCCGCGTCGATCAGGGCCAACCGGTCACACAGCCGCTCGGCCTCCTCCATGAAATGGGTGACCAGCACGATCGTCACCCCGCGGGAGCGCACGCCCTCGATCAGGTCCCAGGTGTCGCGCCGTGCCTGCGGGTCGAGGCCGGTGGTGAGCTCGTCGAGTATCGCCACCTGAGGGCTGCCGACGAGCGCCAGCGCGATGGAAAGCCGCTGCTTCTGGCCACCGGACAGCTTGGCGTACCTGGTCCTCGCCTTGCCCGCCAAGCCGAGGCCGTCCATCAGCCCGCGCCAGTCGGCAGGCTTGGGATAGAAGGAGCTGTAGAGCTCCAGGGCCTCGGCGACCTCCAGCCGCTCCTGGATCTGCCCCGCCTGCAACTGCACACCGAGCCGCCGGGTCAGCTCGGCGTGGTCCCGTCGGGGATCGAGCCCGAGTACCTTGATCTCGCCCCGGTCCGGCACGCGGAGGCCCTCGATGCACTCCACGGTCGTCGTCTTGCCGGCGCCGTTCGGGCCGAGGATCCCGAGGATCTCGCCCTCCTGGACGGTGAGCGACACGTCGTCGACCGCGACATTGTTTCCGTAGCGCTTGTGGAGATTGCGTACCTCGATGACCGGTGGCATGCGCGTGTCCTCTCGGGCTCGACCCTGTCGGCGACTGGCTATGTCCACCCTTCTACGGCGGCGCTCGTTCCGACATTGACCAGTGGACGGGACCTGGCCGCCGTTCGGCGGGGGGATCGGCTCCACCGGGTGGTGGTCGCGATCCACCGATCGGTTGATCGCGACCCGGACGAGCGGAACGGGGAGACCGGCGGGACCGGTCTCCCCGAAGGTGACGGGTTCCGGCGTGACGAAGGACCGGGATCCCTCATGCCGGCAGCGTCGGAGGACGGTCTTCTCCGATCCACGGCGACGCGAATACGCTGGGTCCGTGCCGCCGTGTCTCGACGTCTACGTGTGGGTTCCAGACCCCGGCTCCGAGGTCTTCGGGCGATTCATCGACGAATACGTCAACATGGACGCCCCCGGCGACGAGCGGTTTCACGCTTTCAGGCGGGTTCGTGTCCTGGGCATCGCGAGCGACGCGGACGGCGAGGTCCTCGACGAGTTACTCCGCGACGGGGATGACGCCTTCACCCTCTACCTCAGGGCTCGCGACCACTACCAGGCCATCATCACGGTCACTCGTGACGGGGCGACGGTTCTCGGCCTCAGCGTCGAGGCCCCGGACGACCTGCCGGAGACGCTCAGGCAGGCCGAGCAGCTCATGGAACGGCTACGACGACAGTTCTCCGCCCCGGCCGGACTCGCGGGGGTTGAACTACCTCCGGCCACAGACCGCTCCGAATGGCACGAAGAAGGCCTCGTACTGCTTCGCACGGGTGAACTCCCCACACCCTGATCCGGGATCTGATCGGTGGGGAAGGGCGGCTCCAGGATGCCCCACCCCGATCACTCCTGCGCCGGATGCGAATACCGCCAACGGACGAGACCCAGGAGGGCGACACCGCCGAAGTAGGCGACCAGCACCGTCACGGGCAGGCCCACCGGTCCGTGGTAGCCCAGGCCGGCCAGAGCGAGGGACAGAAGCCCGGCGAGCACGGCACCGACCCCGGCGATCGTCAGTGCGGTGGGCCACACGCCTTTCACCGTCCCCACGAGATCGGCCCGCGGCCCCGTACGCTGCTCGAAACGCCCGAACACCGCGACGAGAAGGGCGAGAACCAGCGCCAGACAGGCGAGCCAGGGAAGGCGCAGGAGCAACCAGAGTGCCGACCCGGGCGTGGCGTCGGGCATCACCGCCGTTCCGTAGAGCACCAGGACGCCGATCACGACGGCGGTCATGTGCCAGAGGAAAAGCGTCATGATCACCAAGTTGATCGCCACGACGACGGTCCACGGGCCCGGCCGTCGCAGCCACCGGTTCCCCCGGTCACGCGTCCACAGGGCGATTCCCGTCTGGGTGACGGCCAGAGCCAGGAGGGCCAACGTAGGTGGAGAGGTGTTCCGTATCTCCTCCCCCCCGAACCCCACCATGCTGACCGGATAGGGGCCGACCACCGTGAGCAGCACGAGGGCGATGAACCCGACCGCCGCCATCGGTAGAGCCACGCTCCGCCGGGACGGCAGGCGCCCGTCCTGCCAGGCGAAACCGAGTTGATGCACGGCCAGCCAGGCGAGCAGGAAATTCGCCTGGCCCACATAGGGAACGGTCAGCACCAGACGGGCCAGGTCGCCCCCGCCGACCAGGACCGCCAGGATGATCGGCACGGCCAGACCCGCACGCCGGTGCAAGGCGTACATCGGCGGGGTGAGGACCATCACGGCGATGTAGGCGACCAGGAACCACAACGGGATCGAGGCCAGCCAGACCGCCACGCCGATCAGGTCGGGCTCGGCACCCAGAACCCCGGCCGTCAGAGCCGCCACCGCCAGCCCGCCCAGCAGCATCGTCGTCGGGCGCAGAAGCCGAGCGGTCCGGCCCAGCACCCAGCCCATGGCATTGCCGCCCCGCCCGAGATGGGAGGTGAAGGACATGGCGTTCGCGAAGCCGCCCACCAGGAAGAACAGCGGCATCACCTGGAACAGCCATGTCAGCGGATGGGTCCACGAGGCGACCTGGAGGATGCTCGCGCCCTGGAAGCCCTCGCCGTCGCGGGTCACGTAGATCGCCAGCCAGTGCCCGACGACGACCGCCGTGATCGCGACGGCGCGCAGCAGGTCGACATGGCGCTCCCGCTGCGGCGGTGTTCGCTCGGCCAGTTGCCGCACCTGCCGCGTCATCCGATGAACGACCCGGACAAGGTGCGCTGCCATGTCACCGACGCTCGACATGATGAGAACGTTCCTCCATCCACGTCATGTCAAGCGGCTTCTCGTCCATGAGGATCGATGTGATCCACCGGCACACGGCAGTCCACGGGCAACGGCCCTACAGCGGCCCCACGGAAGGTATGTACGGCGAGGGCGTGGAGCGAGCGGCGGCGCCGGCCGGTGACGGCGCCGGGCAGAAGCGGTCTCGCCCGGGCAGTGCCCCGGTGGCGAGGAAGGAGTTCATCGCCTCGTCGGCGCAACTGCCCAGCCCGACGACGCCGTGGCCACCCTGGTCAACCGTGATCATGACGGCCCGCCGTCCGAGCGCGGCGCGCAGGCCGCGCGCGCCCGCCAGGGACGTGGAGGGATCGCGGGTGTTCTGCAGGATCAGCACGTTGCGCGGCCCGTGACCGGTGACCGTCACCGGCGGCTCCACCGGCCGGCTGTGCCAGGCCGCGCACGGCCAGAGGTTCGAGGGCATGCCCGCCGTCACCGGCCACGCCCGCCGGTCGGCCGCGACCTGCCGGGCGTGCAGCGCCACGCTGCGCGGCCAGGCCGCATCATCGCAGATCACCGCGTAGAAAGCGGCGATATGGTTGTCCGCCGGTATCCCCGCCCTCCCCGCGCCCCCGCCGACAGACCCAGGCCGGTCCAGCCGCGTCAATATGGCGGTGTCCACGGTAGAGCCTGAGACGGCGGCCGCGACCTCCTGCCACAACTCGGCCATGGAGGGGAAGTAGCCGTCGAAGTAAAGCCTCATTCGGGTGATCTCACGCAGGGCGTTGCCGTCGAGTACGAAGCCGCTCGGGTCCGGCAGGGGTCGCCGGTCGAGGGCCGCGGTCAGCCGATCGTAGGTGCGCCTGACCTCGTCCGGCGTCGCGCCGAGGTGATAGACGGCGTCCCGCTCGGCCGCGAAGGCGAGCAGGTCGGGCAAACGCGCCGCGACCGCCTCGTTCCAGTTCCGCAACATGTCCCGCCAGACCATGCCCGGATCGACGGCGCTGTCCAGCACGATCCGATCGCCGCGTCCGGGGAACAACGAGAGGTAGACCGCCCCCAGGTAGGTGCCGTAGGAGAGGCCGAAGTAGGACAGTTTCGGCTCACCGAGCGCGGCTCGGATGCGGTCCATGTCCCGGGCCGTGCTGGCCGTGGTGATGAACGGAAGCAGATCGCCGGAATGCTCGGCGCACGCGGCCGCGGTGTCTCGTGCGAAGGCGATGTTGCGCTCGATGCCACCATCGGGCGCCGGGTAGGGCAGCAGCAGCGTGAACTGCTTCACGAGATCGAGACCGCAGGTGACCGGGGCGCTGTGGCCGACCCCTCGCGGATCGAAGCCGATCAGGTCGTACTGATCCAGGACCTCGGGCGGCAGTACGACCGCCAGCCGGCTGGGCAGGTCCAGGCCGCTGTCGCCCGGGCCTCCCGGGTTGGACAGCAGGATCCCCCGGCGCGACCCGGGTCGCGCCGTGCCGATCCGGGAGATCGCGATCTCGATGTTCCGCCCGCGCGGGGCGCGGTAGTCCAGCGGCACCCGCAACGTCGCGCACTGCTGGCGTGGGTCGCGCGTGATGCCGCCGGGCGCCGTCGGCGGGCACTCGCCCCAGATCGGAGCCGCTCCCCCGGCTTCGGCCACCGCCGGTTCCGGCGCGCCTGTCCTGGGCTCGGCCGACGTGGGCGCGCCTGCCGCCACGGTGGCCACTGTCGCCGCGGCGATGAACACCGTCAGTCTTGATCGCAGAATTAATCGCACTGGTACCCCTTTTCGAAAGGAACAGATGCTTTCTCGATTGCCATGAACTCGGCACCGCCGGATACGCGAGACCCTTCGCTCGATCACGCGGAGAAACGGGGACCGTGGTTCACGGTGGGAGTCGAGCGGGCGGACGCCGCCCGTGACGCCCTTCGTCCAACGATCCGGAGCCCCGCTCTGACAGGAGCCTCGCCTTGATGAGAGTCGGCCGGGAGAACGACCGATGCCATGGAGGTTTTCGTGCGTTCGGCGGCTGGTGGAGATGGCGGCCGCCACCGCTCAAACGATCCGGTCGCCACCGCCACCCGTGATTCGACCGCTCCCAGCAGGTCACGGGGCTTGACCGACAACGGAACGGTCAGTGGCGTCAGCAGGCCGACGCGGGCGGAGTCGCCGCCATCCACCGTTCCGGCCCCGAACTCCCATGGTTACGGCGAGCCGCCACCCGGGTGGATCGATCGGTCAGACGCCCGCGCCTTTCACGAGCCGGTTTCCTTCACGGCGACCGGAACGGGCGGCGGGGTTGGCGCGGGATTTCCGGAGCAGCCGATGCGACGGCTCGGACGCCGCCTGATCAGCCGCTACGCGGACGTCGCGTGCCCGGCGACATGACCCTCGCGGCCGGGTCGCGGTCGTGACGAGGCCGGTGCTGCCGCGCCGGAGGTCAGGGCCGCCTGGACGATGCGGATCGCCTCGCCCGTGTCGATGCCGACGCTGGCGATCACGGCCGCGTAGTCGGCGGCGGCCCGGCGGGCCCGCTCCCGGCCCTCCTCGCCGGCGGCCGACACGAACGAGCCGGCCCGCCCGCGCGTCTCGATCAGTCCCGCCTCCTCCAGCTCCCGGTAGGCCCGGCCGACCGTGTTGACGGCCAGGCTGAGGTCGGCCGCGAGGTGGCGAATGGTCGGCAGCCGGGCGCCCACGGCCAGCGTGCGGTCCTGGATCTGCCGGGCGAGCTGGGCCCGCAGCTGCTCGAACGGCGGCACCGGCGAGGCCGCGTCGATGACGATCATCGAATGCTCATGGCTCGCCGGGCCACCGTCGCACTCGACGGCATCCTGGCGTGGAGCACGACGAACGCGACCAGGCCCAGGATCAGGTAGACGAACGCGGCGGCACTCCACCAGCCGGGCGCGGTGCCGAACAGCAGCACCATGGGCAGCGACCACTGCACGCTGGGTGTGGTGAGCTCGCGGGCGTCCTCCACGCGCATGATGACGTCGGCGGTCAGCGACTCCTCGTCCTGCGCCACGACCGGGTGCCTGAGCAGGTGGCGCAGCTGCATGGCGGTGATGGCCGTCGCGCCGAGCAGACCGATCAGCAGCACGACGGCCAACTGCCGCACGGTGGGGTCGGGAATGGCCAGGGCGCTGCCGGCCAGCGCCATCGCACCGACGAACGTGGCGACCGCGAAGACGGCGTACGGCTGGCCGAGCACGGCCCGCCAGCCGGGCTGGATCGAATGGGCGGCCCTGCGCGACAGTGTCGCGCCCGCTTGCTGGTCGACGCGTCGCACCCACCGGTCGAGCAGTGACTGTGCCAGCAGTAGCCCGACCACCAGCGTGGCCAGGGCCAGCAGCGGCAGCGGGCGATACGTCGGGGGGCTGCCGAAGGTGGAAGCGGCGGCGAGCGAGCTCGCGAGGATCAGCACGGCCAGGAGGATCTGAGCGATGAGGCGAGCGCGTCTGCGGACCGCCAGCCGGATGGCCAGCAGCGGGGTCGGGTGAGCGTCGGCCAGATCGTGGCGAGCCAGCCACTCGCCCGCCAGTCGCAGATCGGCCGCACGCGCCGACGGGCCGGCGTCCGGTAACGGTTCATGGGTCATGGCGCCTCCTTTGTCGCAAGCTTTGTAGCAACATGGTGCGTCATACCTTGCGACAAAGTCAACGCCCCGTGGGTTCTCGTCGTCCCGCGGGCTCTCGCCGTCCCGTGGTGCGAGCCCCGGCTCAGCGGCGGGTCGTCGCCGTGGAAGGATCACGGGCTCGTCCTCCCTCTCGCCGCGGTACGCCCATGGAGCCGGACAACCTGCGACGGAGCTGGGCGGAGATCCGCGCCACGGCCGGCCTTGGAGCCGTACGGCTTCACGACAAAAAGCGCCCCGGCCATAAGTGGCTCGGGGCGCTTGTGCTGCTCAGCTGCTGTGGTCAGGGGCCGGGTCGAACCGCCGACCTTCCGCTTTTCAGCCAGGCGGAGCGATCACCCTGCTCCTCTCGACGGACACAAGGCCAGAAGGCGGTGGACGGCTGCCAACGCGTGCTCGCGGTGGCCGATGTTGTCGTCAGCCCCACCTCTCGTAGCCGGCGGTGGAGGCTCGAAGCATTCAAAGACTCTGCGGTGTCAACCCCACCAGCTCATGCCGGCCGCGAAAGTGCGAGTTGCTGGTCTACTTGTCGTCGTCTGTGGTCGTTCCTAGCCGCTCCTCGGCGCGGCGTATCCTCGTTGTGCCTTTAGGACTGTCTGCCAAGGAACCGCTCCTCACCCTGATCTTGTCGGTCTCGTCGTGAAACTTTGAAACGATGGCCGTTTGGGGCCGCACAGGTTTCACGTCACTCTCCACAGACCAGAGTTCCTCTCGGACCTGCTGGCGGATTTCCCCTGCCAGTCTAATCTGAGCCTCATAGTCGTCCTTATCGGCGCTGAGACGCCACGCCTCGGTTAGTTCTCGCGCCTCCGCACTGCCGAAGACTTGAACCCCGATGATGGCCTCCACATGCATTTGAATGCGTTGCCCCTGGGCCGGAATTTTTCGACCTCGGCCAACTTCTGATGCTTGTCTTGCTGCTCGCAGCGCTGGCGGCGTAAATCCAAGCCGATAACCTTCAACGCATTCAAATAGGCATCCCTTCGTTCCTTGAGCCTCCATACATGCAGTTCTTCGTCCCTGGCCTTCGAGACCATACGTTCCATGTGCGCTTGCGCTCCAGCGAACCACGTGAAGAAGACGCCAACGACTCCAGAAGTTCCCGCCACAACCGGTGCCCCCATTCCCAAGCCATGTGAGAAATCTTCCCCTGGAGGGCTTGGCCTGGCCAGATTGAACCGCGCCGGTTTGTGTGGAGACCATTGGCGATACTTCTTATGCGGTCGATGCGGCTGAACGGTCTACGAACACTACTTGGGATTGTCAAGCGAACTAGCTGGTCAGCCGCCTCAAACCCGTTAAGACAAGGAGGGCGACCGCAGCCACCGCGCCGTTGAATCGCCGGGAGGTCCATCAGTCGCGGAGACGCACGCGCGAGGAGTGGATGGTCCTGGGACCTGTGGGGCGGGTCGTCGCCGCCGTGGAGGCTCAGATAGTGGCCGGCGAGAAACCGTTGGTGCGGCGTTCATGCTGGCCGCCGGGCGCGAACGGCGTCCGGCGCGATGTACGGAATAAGGCACCCGAGTCGTGCAACGGTCGTGCGGGGCAATCGTCTGCTCGACGCGTCTTCGTGATCGCTGTCGTACGCGACAGGCAGCCGACATCCCGTACATGGCACCCGGTTCTCTGGCCTCATCGTCACGCCCAGGCCGGTGCGCAAGCGCTGTGGTGGTGGGCTCATGCTGCCGTGGATCATCGCCGCAATCTCCGAGTCGGTTAGGACTCCGTAGCCGTCATGAGAGTGGCCAGATGAGGCCAGATAACGGCGCCGCTTACGGTGTCTCCTTTCGGTGCCGGTGGGGCGAAAGCGGCAGATGTGTCTTCGGTGGGATCAGAGTGTGACGGGTGAACCCTTACCCTCGCCCTTGGACCTGCGGCTTCACTTCCAGTCGAACAAAAGGGGATGTGGACGGCATCCGGTTGCACTGGGGAAGTCAAAGGGGCGAACGAGGTAGTCCGTAACGAAATCGGGTGTTAGTGCTGTTTGTTTCGGTCTGACCTGACGTATAGCGGTCATTGTGGGTATCGGAACGGTCTCTTAGCGTCAATGGGTGTGGGCCCTCAAGGCCCGGCCAGGAGGCGCACACGATGGGGTTCATGCGGGCCGAGACCACCGGATTCTCCGCGGTCGTCATGAATTTGGGCAACCGATGGGTGATGTGGTTCCCTGCGCGGGGAGGAGGCCGCTCGGATCGACGCACAGGCGTTGCAGTGCAGAAGCCGCTCACCGAAGCGTTCAACGGAGCGTTCGCCAGTCTGCCCGAGCCGTTTGCCAGCTGCAGCGACGGCGCGTTCGACCTCAGCAAGAAAGGGACCGGGTACACGGTCTTCCTCACCGGTGACCAGTGCCTGAAGTGGCAATGGGGCATCGAAGCCCTCTACCAGGGGCCGATCGACACCGACACCAGCATCGAACAGCTCGGCGCGGTCGTGGCCACCACCCTCGACCCCACCACCGACGCCGGCGTCGACAACATCACCCTGAACGAGACCACGCGCCGCCTGGCCCACGCCCACACCCACGCCGGCGACCTCAAGGAAGCCGACATCGTCCTGGACCAGCTCGTGGAGACCTTCCGTGACAAGGACGTCCCGGAGCCGGTGCTGGCCACCATCGTCGAGCAGGTTGAAGCCGCCCGCACCGAGCTGCACGACCAGGCCTGACGACTCCCGGGCTTGCACCGTCCCCGCAGGCGGCGCAGGCCCACCAGGCGGCGACGACCTCGCCGACCTCGATGCCCCCTCTCTGACAAGGCGCCGGCTTGCGGAGAGGTGATAGGCGCTCCTGAGAGGTACCGACCGACTGTCCGAGGGTGGACAAAGGCGGCATCCGGCGGATTCACACAGGCGGCAGAGCTCCACCCGCCGCCTGTGTGAATCCGCGATGGGTAGCGAGCGTGACCGCCCGGCGTCCCCACCACCGTTCGAAGGATGTCTCATGACAGGAACCCGCCCCGCCCTGCCTGACGCCACCACCCCGGAGTTCCAGGCTGAAGCGCTCGCCGAGGCCAACGCCTACCGCACCAAGCACCACGCGCCGCCTTTGGTCATGGACGCCGAACTCAACGCCTACGCACTGGAGCGGGCCCTGTCCCGTTCCGAGCAGGAAAAGCTCGCGGCCGGCCACACCGGCCTGCGCGCACAGACGGGCGAGAACATCTTCTGGGCCGGCGACGCCGAAGCCCTTCCCGGATCCAGAGCGGTCAATAAGTGGTACGACGAGATCACCGCCTACGACTTCGCCGCCGCCCAGTTCTCCCCCAGCGCCGGCCACTTCACCCAGCTGGTCTGGAAGGCCAGCACCAAGGTCGGCATCGCGCGCGTCGCCGGCCAGCCCGGTGAGTACTTCGAGACCTACATCGTGTTCGTCTTCGAAGAGCGCGGCAACATGCGCGGCGCCTTCGCCGACAACGTGCTGCCCGCCTGACCAATCCCCACAACGCCGTCCTGCCCACCTGAAAGAAGGCACCCGGAGCCGAACGCTGGCGTGGATCCCCGCACCACGCCAGCCGGAGCTCCACACCTAGGGCCTCACGACGCGAAGGCTAGGACGATTCACACCCCGTGATGATGGCGTCAGGTCGACGCTTACCCAGCCTCACCACGCTCAGGTCGATGCTCCGGACCCGACGCTCGCTCGGCCAACCATTGACCCCCGGCATCGAATCCGATGGGCATCTGAGGCAGTATGACCGCGGAAACGCTGGAGTTCGCCACGTACGACCGGGCCTGAACGAGATCCTTGAGAAAGGATTTCCGTAGGCGAACATGCCTGACAACCCCAGACAACTTGTCGGGCATATTCGTCGGGAACACGCTTGCCTCACATACCTGATGCCTTCCCGGCACCCCAGACAACCGAGGTCCTCACCCTGCAACTCCCGGCGCACGATGTGCGTCGTGGCGCATCTCGATGAACCCTCGGCCCATCAGATAGCGCACCGCGGCCTGAGCCGACAGACGCGCCTCCCGGCATCACAGGAGCCGCCAGCCCATCACTCGCTCCCCTAACGAAAAACGCGTTGTCGTCAAGCACAACAAAAAGCGCCCCGGCCATAATTGGCTCGGGGCGTTTGTGCTGCTCAGTTGCTGTGGTCAGGGGCGGGGTCGAACCGCCGACCTTCCGCTTTTCAGGCGGACGCTCGTACCGACTGAGCTACCTGACCTCGGTGGTGGATCGAACACCTACCAGAGCGGTCCTGACGGGACTTGAACCCGCGACCTCCACCTTGACAGGGTGGCGAGCACTCCAAACTGCTCTACAGGACCTTGCTTCCGGGGCTTTTGTCCCGGTCTTTCTTGCCTTGCTTAGCCTACCAGTTTTCCGGAGGTCTTCGACCTGCCGTTTCCCTGGCGAGCCTTGGCTCGGCCGTGCCCCCAACGGGATTCGAACCCGTGTCGCCGCCTTGAAAGGGCGGTGTCCTAGGCCACTAGACGATGGGGGCTCGAGACTCTCATCTCGTTCCGTCGCCGTCTTCCGCTGGAGACCTCTGAAGCATAGGGGACTTTTGCCCCTGATGCCAAAGCGGTTTGCGGCCTACGGCGTCGGTGTGACGGTGATCGACCCCGTTGGAGACGGGGCGGTCGTCGGCACAGGAGAAATTGTACGGCCAGGGTCGGTCTCAACGTGACGCTGGATCTGAACCGACTGCTCGCCGAGCCCTCCCAGGGTGATGTCGTCCCAGGCCCGCAGGCGGTGCGTGTTGGCGTCGAAGTACAGAACGGAGGCCGCGACGGGGGTGGGTTCGTCGTGTTCGAGGGCCCGCAGACCCGCTCCGCCCGTGGATCCCTGGACCAGAAGGCGGGTGCCCGAGGGCAGCAACTCGGTGGATCTCTCGTGGGAGTGACCGGTGAGGACCATCGGGACCGCGCCGGAGAACCCCTTGGCGATCGTCGGGTCGTGGACGGCGACCAGATCGACCTGCTTGGGCAGCTTCGCCAGCTCGGCGGCGCGCGAGCGGCCGAGGGCGGCGAGCGATTCGAGGTTGGAGTCGACCGGGACGGACTTGTCCGGGGTGAACCGGGGGTCGCCCATGCCGTAGATGCGCAGTCCCGCCACGGTCTTGGTCTCGTTGTCGAGGACGACCGCGCCCTTCTGCCTGGCCACGGCCCGCTGGGTGGCCATGGAGTCGTGGTTGCCCCTGACGAAGACGTACGGGACGCCGAAGGTGCCGATCTCCTCGGTGAACCTGTCCTCGGGCCCGGTGCCGTGGTCGGTCAGGTCACCGGTGTCGATGATCGCGTCGATCTTGAACTGGGCGGTGACCGAGCGGATGAGGTTCCAGGCGATGGGGCTGAGGTGGATGTCGGAGACGTGCAGCACCCGGATGGAGGTGGGGTCGGCGTCGTAGACCGGCAGGGCGGAGACGACGTCGTAGAGCTGGGAGACGTTGTTGACGAGCTTGGCGAGCTGGACCCGGTAGGACTCGAACCTGGTCACGATCGACTCGGCGTCGCCGACGAGGGACGGCGCGCCGGCCAGCAGGCCGGTGTACTTGGGTTCCACCACGGAGTCGGGCCGGAAGGTCAGGGCTATGGCGGCGCCCGTACCGGCGATCGCGACGGTGATGCCCATCAGGCCCGCCAGGGCCGGTCCCGGCCGGCGAAAGACGATCAGGGACGTGATCAGGGCGCCCAACAGCCCGGAGAACGCGGCGCGCAGGATCAGCGTCCTGACGCCGGCGCCCAGTTCCTCCTCCAGGAGCGCGGGAAGCCGGTCGGCGGAGAATCGCGGGTCGTCCAGGAATCCGCGGGCCCGGTCGGGGTTGATGTTCTCCAGGGTCACCCGGAGGCCGACCGGGGCGTCGTGGGTGTCGAACAGAAGTGTGCCGAAAGGGTGAGCGTCGACAACGGTCTCCCCCGCCCACGAGGGCTCCGCCGACATGCCGAGCTCCACCGGGCCGACGTTGGCCCGTACGGCCCCGCCCAGCATGATGCCGAGCCACGCGCCGGCCAGGGCGACGGCGGCGACGACCAGGCCACGGGCGATTCGCCCGGTGGCGACACGACGGGCTCCCTGGGTCCAATCAGCGAATTTCATGCGCCTCCACCTCTACCCGGTATCACGGGGCAGAATGACGGGTGTGATCGAGATCTCGCGGGAGAAGTTCGAGGAGCTCGTGGCCGAGGCTCTGGACACCATTCCCCCCGAGCTGACGAAAGTCATGGACAACGTGGTGCTCGTCGTCGTCGACGATCCCCCCGAACCGGATCTTCTAGGTCTCTACACGGGTATCCCGCTCACCGAGCGGGGCGAATGGTACGCAGGAGTGCTACCCGACCGCATCGAGATCTACCGCAGGCCGATCTGCTCGATCTGCGAGACCGAGGATCAGGTCATCGAAGAGGTGCAGATAACCGTTGTCCATGAGATCGCCCACCATTTCGGCATCGATGATGACCGGTTGCATGAGCTGGGCTGGTAAGTAACCCCGCACGGCATGTCAAAGACCTCCTATCCGGAATGTCGCCGCTTATCATCACGGTTTGCATGCGCTTGATTGCTTTCGGTTGCGCGGCGGCCTTGTAGCAGGCACCGTAGGTTACACAGTGAACACCCACAGTCAGTGTGCCTGCGAGCTCAGCGGAGTCCTATGGCGGCGACCAAGTCCGGCCGACTACCCGGGCGGCATCGCCGTCCGGCGGAACGCCAAGCGACCTACGGCGAGGTCATCGCCATCAGGGAGTTCCGCGCGCTCTGGCTCGGCCAGGGGCTTTCCCTCCTCGGCGACCAGCTCTCACGGGTGGCGCTGTCCGTCCTGGTCTTCGAACGGACGGACTCACCCCTGGCGACGGCGTCGGTCTATGCCCTGACCTACCTGCCGCCGATCATCGGCGGACCGCTTCTCGCGGGGCTCGCCGACCGCCACGCCCGTCGGCGCATCATGATCGCCTGCGACCTGCTCCGGGCTCTCCTGGTCGCGCTCATGGCGATTCCCGGCGTCTCGTTCGCCGCGCTGTGCGTGCTGGTCTTCTGCGTCGTGCTGCTCAGCGCGCCGTTCTCCGCGGCGCGGGCGGCCCTGCTGCCGGAGTTGCTGGAGGGCGACCGCTACGTGGCGGGGTCCGCCCTGCAGAACATGACCAACCAGGGCGCGCAGATGCTCGGCTTCGCCGTCGGCGGCGTCCTGATCATGGGAATGGGGCCGTACCGCGCGCTGGCGCTGGACGCGGCGACCTTCCTGGCCTCCGCGCTCATCATCGTCTCGGGGGTACGGCGGCGTCCCGCCCCCATCCCCTCCGACGAGAACCGGCCCTCGATGTGGACGATGACCCGCGCCGGCGCCAGGCTGGTCTTCGGTGACCCCCGGCTGCGTACGCTGGTGCTCTTCGCCTGGCTCTGTGGCTTCTACGTGCTGCCCGAGGGGATCGCGACCCCGTACGCCGACGAGCTGACCGGGAATCCCCAGGAGCTCTCACTGGTCACCGGCCTGCTGATGGGCGCCATGCCCACCGGCACCGTCGTCGGCGCGTTCCTGTACAGCCGCTACGTCAGCCCATCGAACCGGTTGCGGTCGATGGGCTGGATGGCGATGCTGACCTGCGCGCCGCTGATCCTGTGCGCCGCGCAGCCACCGCTTCCTGTGGTGCTGCTGTTGTGGTTCGTCTCCGGCCTGGGCGGGGCCTACCAGCTCGCGGCCAACGCCGCCTTCGTGCAGTGCGTCCCCGCCGAGCAGCGGGGACAGGCCTTCGGCCTGGTCCAGTCGGGTCTGCTGGCCTCCCAGGGCATCGGCATCCTGGTCGGCGGGGCCGCGGCCGACCGGCTCGGCCCCGAGACGGTGGTCGCGCTGGCCGGCGCGACCGGTCTTGCCCTGGCGGCCGCGCTGGCCGTGCTCTGGAGGGGTTCCCGCAGGGAGATCATCGAGAGGGTTCGCGCGGAGGCGACCTCCTGAGTCACGCCTGGGGGCGGGTGTCGTCGTCCTGCCGCGGCGCCGTGCCGTACGGGGCCTGGGGGGCGACGGGCGGGGCGGGCGGGAAGGGAGCCTGGTGGGTGGGGTACTCCGTGGCCGGCTGGTGCGGCGCGCGGTGCTGGTTGGTGGCCTTGGCCCAGCCCTGCTCGGCCTTGGTCCTGGCGTCCACCCAGATCGGGTTGTCCTTGTTCTTGTCGATCACGTCCTGCAGGACCGACCTGTCCTTGTTCTCGTCGGGCAGGAGCACCCAGCCGATCGCGTAGACCGCCACCCCGAGGCCACCGAAGAAGGTGGCGATGGCGAGGGCGGCGCGGATGATGTTGGGGTCCACCCCGATGTAGCGTCCGAGACCGGAGGCCACACCCGCGATGATGCGCCCGTCTCTGGTCCTCTGGAGTTTCTTGACGCCGGAGAAATCGTTTTCGTTCATGTCCTCAGACTGCCCGAGAGCGGACCTTCCTCACATCGGGATTCCCCCTGGCGCGACCCTGACATACACCCCACCCCTGGCCGAACGTGACCCTGGCCCCTGTCCCACCCGCACCGGTAATACCCTGACAGGGCCGAAGAGAGAGGGAATCTCATGGACGATCTCCTGCGCATCGACGACACGCTCTCCGAGGAGCAGCGCCTCATCCGCGACACCGTGCGGGACCTCGTCACGGACCGGATCCTGCCCCACGTCGGCGACTGGTTCGAGGAGGCCGCCTTCCCCGCCCGCGAGCTCGCCCCGGCGCTCGGCGCGCTCGGCGTGCTGGGCATGCACCTGGAGGGGTACGGCTGCGCGGGCCTCGACTCCGTCTCGTACGGTGTGGCCTGCCGCGAGCTGGAGGCGGGAGACTCCGGGCTGCGGTCGTTCGTGTCCGTGCAGGGCTCGCTCGCGATGTTCCCGATCTGGAAGTACGGCTCCGCGGAGCAGAAGGACGAGTGGCTCCCCCGGATGGCCGCGGGCGAGGCGATCGGCTGCTTCGGCCTGACCGAGCCCGACCAGGGCTCCGACCCGGCGGGCATGCGCACCCACGCCAAGCAGGACCCCTCGGGCGACTGGATCCTCAACGGTTCCAAGATGTGGATCACCAACGGCTCCATCGCCGACGTCGCCGTGGTCTGGGCACAGACCGAGGACGGCGTCCGCGGCTTCGTGGTGCCCACGGACACCCCGGGCTTCACCGCCCCGGAGATCCACCGGAAGATGTCCCTGCGAGCCTCGGTGACCTCGTCGCTGTACTTCGACGACGTCCGGCTGCCCGCCTCCGCCGTACTGCCCGGGGTGCGCGGCCTGAAGGGCCCGCTGTCGTGCCTGTCGGAGGCCCGTTTCGGCATCGTGTGGGGCGTGGTGGGCGCCGCCCGCGCCTGCCTGGAGTCGGCCGTCGACTACTCCACCTCCCGCGTCCAGTTCGGCAGGCCCATCGGCGGCTTCCAGCTGACCCAGGAGAAACTCGCCTGGATGTACGTCGGCCTGGGACAGTCGCAGCTCACCGCCCTCCACCTGGGCCGCCTCAAGGACGCGGGAACCCTCACCCCGCGCCAGATCAGCTTCGGCAAGCTCGCCAACGTCCGCGCCGCCCTGGACATCGCCCGCCAGGCACGCTCCATCCTGGGCGGTAACGGCATCACGCTGGAGTATCCGGTGATCCGGCACATGAACAACCTGGAGAGCGTCCTGACGTACGAGGGGACCGAGGAGATCCACACGCTCGTGCTCGGCGAGGCCCTGACCGGCATCCCCGCCTACCGCTGATCTCCCGCCTACCGGCGGCGAGGGTGCCGCTGGGGCAGTCCGGAGGGACGCCATTCGGGAGCGCGGGCGGCCCTGTCGAGCTCCTTCTCCCAGGAGACGCCCGTACGCAGGTAGAAGCGGAGCAGCTCGGCGCCGGCGCGGGCGTCGGCCAGCGCGGCGTGCGCGCCGAAGAGCGGGATACCGGCGCGCTCGCAGCACGCGGCGAGCGTCCACCTGCCGTCGGGGAGGAAGGCGGGCGCCAGCCGCTGCGTGCACAGGGTCTCGGTCACCCACTCGCTGCCGGGGAGGCTCCGCAGGAAGCGCAGGTCGAAGGAGGCGTTGTGGGCCACCAGGACCCGGCCGGCGACCCGCCGCCAGATGTCGTCCAGCAGTTCCTCGATCACCGGAGCGCCCTGGACCATCGCGCTGGTGATGCCGTGGACGTGGACGGCCCCGGTGCCGCGCCGGGGGTCGACCAGCGAGTGCCACTCGTCGACGGTCTCGCCCCGCGCGTCCAGCGAGACGAGCGCGATCTCGCAGATCCGGTCGCCCCTCGACGGGGAGAAACCTGTGGTCTCCACATCGACCACGACATACCCTGGGCGTGTGGAGACGGGAGAGGTGAGGGCGGGCCCAAGCCCCGAGCTCGTCATGCATGTCACTCTAGGAGCCGTTCCCGCCCCCCACCGGCCGTTCCGCAAACAGATGACCATGAATGGGCCTGGCGACGGACGTTAGTGGACACTATCCTCGGTACGCTGTCACCTGCGGGGCGTTAGCTCAATGGTTAGAGCTGCGGACTTTTAATCCGTAGGTTCTGGGTTCGAGTCCCAGGCGCCCTACCACTCCCGACCAGGACTTAGGCTCTGACCTGGGCCTTTGCTCTTGTCGATCTTTCTCGGCACATGCAGCTGGATGCAGCCGTCTGCCAGTGGTCCTGGAATATAGGCGGAATGGGACCACCGGCGTTTCCCAGGTCAGTACGAGCATCCCGGACGCTCGCGGAACGATTCCGGGGACGGCGGAGCCCACACGACGAAGGACCCCGAGGGGTACCCTGGGTCCTTCGTGTCCTGCCGCCGGGGATGTCACGTCGTGAGCGCTTCCAAGATCCGCTTGTTGGCCACCTCGTGCTGTCCGTCGATGCACTTGGCGTAGACCTTGAGGAGCACATCCACGCCGTGCCCTGCCCGTTCGGCCACCTCTGGCGCGTGGACTCCGGCGTTGAGCCACAGGGAGACCGCCGCAGGTCGTACGGCCGACGCGCCAGCGGTGAGACGACCTGGTCCGGAGTGAAGGCGTAAGAGCGAACCTGCTTCCAGACCATCGAGACCGTGGAGCCGGGGGAAGGTCTGGCCGGTACGGGTCCGGAACGGCCGGCCGTCTCCGGCGACGCCGTGTCTGTCGATGTGCGCGCGCAGGGTGGTCACCAGCTCCGGAGGGATCGGCACCGTCCGTGTGGCCTTCTCGTCGCGGTGCTTGAGTTCTCGTTCGTCGTTGGACTTCCCCGAGTCGGTGTAGCGCTTGTTGCTCTCTGGCCGGGTCTTCTCAAGGCGGCGGCGCGGCGCGCCGCCGCACGGCCCTCCCACCGCCCGCCGTCTGGGCGTGCGGCGTGGGCGCCGGTCCCGAACGGCGGCGGAAATCGGGCCGCCCGCCGCACCGACCGCGCGCCGCACCCAACCAACCCGCCGCGCCGAGGCCACACCGCCACTTTTTAAATGCCGACGTATGATCATGTTATGGCAGTACACCGTACGCTCAAAGATCTGGTGCTGATGCTTGCTGTTACCAACACCAGTTTTATCGTGTTTACCTTTTTCACAGCGTTGGTCTTCAAGGACTTTTTTCCGCCGGATGCATTTGAAGCGACCCTTGACATGGGTCCGGGGCTGTGGATCCTTCTGGTCGTCGGGTCCCTAAGTACTACCGTGGGATTTCTATTGACGAGGCGAGCGAAGAGCAAAAGCCAGCCCCCGGCGGGGGGACTTCGGCTCCGGGATGATCGCCAGCAGCAGGAGCGGAGTTCGTAGGTAGCCGAGGTGGCCGGATCTTCCCGTCTGCCACGTCCCAGGCAAGCCCAACATCTCGACTCCTCCGGATCAAGGCCGTCTGTGACCGTCCGCATCCCATGGCCGAGGAACGTCCACCGGCCGGCGTACACGCGAAGACGACCTTGACCCTCCGCCCCAGAGCTGTTGCCCTTCCGGGGTGGGACGAGGCAGACGGGAAGATCCGGCGAGAAGGGCGTGCGTACGCATGGTCCGTCCCTTTGCCGGTCTCACACACCAATGGGAGACTCAACGCATGAGTGAACAAGAAGATCCTGCCGCACGTCAGGGGAAGACAACTGACGGCACCCAACCAGTGGACGGGTGGGGGAACGCAATTCTTGCCCTGAGCGCAGCAGTTCCCATCCTCGGCTTCATCATCGAAAAAGAGCTCACAGCTAACGCCCTCCTTGGAGCGCTCATATTCGCGACCGTCGGAATTGGGCTACGTATTGAGGCAGCGATCAAGAGTCGTGGGTGACGTGCCACTCGCGTGCCAGTACGACCGGGGAACAGGGGGACTCACGGGGACTCACGGGGACTCACGGACAGGGGAAGACCACCTCTCACCTGCATCGCAGCACTTCAGGAAGCCGTGTACCGAAATCTCCCAAACTGCGGTTTCTAGTCTCCGATGAACCAAAGTTGACGATGGTGTATACGCCCTACCACGAGCTCACACAGTGCCTTGAGATCTGAGCAATCGGACGAGTTCAATGGATGATCATTGGGCAGGCGGTCGAGTTCCTCGACGAGGGTGCGAACCTGCAAGCTGTTGAACATCGTGTCGTCATAAGGATCAATGTGTCCGAGCATGGGGAAAGCGCTACGGTCCAGGGCCTTGATGGTTGACGCGTAGATACGTTGCTCACCGCGAGCGACGATGATGCCGGTGTACTCCTGTACTCGATAGCCGATCACCAAATCAGGATCTCATTGAGGTCTGAGAACAGTGCTCGACGGCGTGATGCCCAGAACCTGCCGGCTGCCTGTGACTGTCCTGTTGTCCCTCCGCATCGAAACTCCGTCTGCTCTCTCCCATGACCTGACCCCCCTTAGGTCAGACCTCCACGGTACGAGGGGAGGATCGGGGCGCGGCTGCGGAATGTCATGGCCTCGCGTCTTGATCAAGGCTGACCGGAGGCTCTGATCTGGTCTTTCTCGTTACTTGGGGCTGGTGGTACCGACCCGGGTGGAGGGACTTGATCCAGAGGTTCGGCGTCCTGGGCGAGAAGGACCTCGGGCTTACGCGCGCCGAACACGGCAGGATCACATGCGGGTTCCCTGCACTCTCTTTCGTCTTACGGTGAATGGGTGCCTCACATCGGTTTTGTCCGCGTCAACCCAGGTGATCCAGGGCTCGCGATAGGGGTGTATGGAGTTGGTGGGATTGATGGAGCCGCCAGGGGAGCGGATCGTGGGTCGGGCCACGGACATCGCGGTGATCGAGGAGCTCATCGAGGCTTCGGCCGATGGCCGTGGTGCGGCCGTGATGATCGTCGGCGAGGCGGGCATCGGCAAATCGCGGTTGCTGGCGGAGGCGTCGGCCCGGGCGTCGGCGGCGGGCATGGAGGTGCTGGCGGGCCGGGCGGTGCTGGCGGGGGGCACGTACCGGGCGCTGGCCACCGCGTTGGTCGGGCGGTTGCGGGATGCCGTGCTCGCGGGGGACGCCGAGCTGCGGCCGTATCGGGCGGCGTTGGGGCGGATCATTCCCGATTTCGGGCCGGCCGGCGATGCCGAGAAGGCCGACACGATGGTGGATCCCGCCGTGGTGGTGGGGGAGGGCGTCCTGCGGCTGCTGCGCGTGGTCGGCGCCGGACGCGGCTGCCTGCTGGTTCTGGATGACCTGCACTGGGCAGACCTCGACACGCTCGCGGTCCTGGAATACCTGGTCGATCAGGTAGGCGACCAGCGGATCATGATCTGTGGGGCGGCGCGTGAGGAGCCGCGTACCGCCGATCAGATCGAGCGGATCGGCCGGCGGCCGGGCGTGCGGGTGCTGTGTCCGGCTCGGTTGGACGCGGCCCAGGTGGCCGAGCTGGCCGGCGATCGGGCCGGTGTGCCGCTCGCGGCGGCGACCGCCTCGTTCGTGGTGGAGCGCTGCGACGGGCTGCCGCTGCTGGTGGAGGAGCTGACGGCGGGGCTGCGCGAGACAGGTGTGGATCTGGCCGCCCCGCGGGAGGCGTTGAACGACATCGCGGTGCCGCCGACGTTGCGGGCGCTCGTCGGTGAGCGGATGGCGGCCCTGGCCGGGGAGCACCGCCGGTTGCTGCACGTAGCTGCGGTGGTGGGGGTCGACCTGGGCTGGGACGTGGTGGCCTCGGTGACGCAAGTGGACGAGGCGGTGTTGCTGGCGGGTCTGCGCGCCGCCACCCACGCGCATCTGCTGCGGGCCGAGGCCGATGAGCTGACCTGGCGGCACGCGCTCACCCGGGAGGCGGTGCTGGCGGGATTGCTGCCGCCGGAGCGGGCCGCGATAGCACGGCGCGCCGCGGATCTGCTTGACGGCGGTGGCGTTGGTGAGGCTGACGTACGGGCCGCAGAACTGCTGGCTGCGGTGGGAGAGCGTGAGCGGGCCGGCCGGATCCTGCTCCGGCTGGCCCGCCACGATCTCGCCCGAGGGGCGTTACGCAGCGCGCGGGCGCTGCTGGCCCGGGTGGAGGCCGCCGGTGCGATCCGCACCGCGTGGGCCATCGAGCAGGTCCGGCTGCTGACGCTGGCCGGCGAGGTGGAAGCGGCGTTGCGCACCGGGGAACAGGCCATCGGCACCGCGACCGGGGACGAGTACGTCGAGCTGTGCCTGCAGCTGGCCCGTGGCTCCATGGTGGGCGGACGCCGGGCGGCGGCGATCGAGTATGCCGAGCGAGCCGGCCGGCCGCACGATCCGCGTTTCGCCATCGTGCGGGCCGACGCCGCCTACGGGGAGGGGGATCCGCACCGCGCCGGCTCCCTCGCCGCCGACGCGGTCCGCGAGGCCGAGCGCGCGGGTGATGGCGAGTCTCTGGCGGGGGCGCTGCTGGTGCAGGGGCGCTGCCTGGCCCATCGTGATGCGGCTGCGGCGCGGGTGGCGTTCGGGCGGGCGGTGCAGGTGGCCGCCGAACGCGGCCTGACCCCACTGCGCGTGGCCGCCCTTTTCCACCTGGCCGCCGTTCAGCGTGGCCAGCCAGACCCGCCCGCGCTGGCCGAGGCCCGCGAGATCGCTGAGTCCGCCGGGCTGCTGGGGCAGCTGGCGTCGATCGACCTGCTGGTGGCCGACCTTGCGCTGGTGGCGCACGGTCCCCGCGTGGGTGAGCCGGTGGCCCGCAGCTGTGCCGAGCTGTCGGCACGGCTGCGGCTGACGAGCGTCCAGGCGGTCGCCGAGCTGTTCGTCGCCGCCGCCCGCGCAGGCGCCGGAGACCGCGACGGCGCGGAGCGGTGGCTGCGCCGGGCCGGAGCCCGACCCAACGCGCCGCGGGAGGTGCGAGCAGGTCTTGACCTGGTACGCGCGATCTACTCAGTGGTGGCCGGAGACCTGCCGGGCGCGGCCACGCAGGCGGACGACGGCGCCGCGATCCTGGCCGGTCACGCCTCGGCGGCCCCCACCCACTGGTGGGGGTTGTGGTTGCTGCTGCGCGAAGTGACCGGTCACGAGCCGCAGGACGCCCGCGCGGTGTTCCACCAGGCCCGGGCGGGCCGCCGGCGGGTCAACCGGGGCGCGCTGCTCTATGCCGACGCCGTCGCCGCGGGGCGCGAGGGCAGGGCGGAGGAGTCGGTGCAGGTGCTGGCCCGCGGGGACGCAGCGCTTGAGGAGCATCCGTGGTGGCATCGACTGCTGCGGCTGCCGGTGTGGACTGCAGCGGTGAGCGAGGGATGGGGTGATCCCGTACCCGGACTGCGCGCCGACCTGGCCTGGCACGAGCTCAACGGTGACGAGGCGCCGGCACGGCAGTGCCGGGACCTGCTGAGGCAGGCAGGTGCGCCGTCCCGCCGCAGCAGGGGCGCGGCCGTGCCGCCCCGGCTACGCGCCGCCGGGGTCACCGGCCGGGAGGCCGAGGTGCTCGCCCTGGTGGCCGAGGGGCTGGGCAACGCGCAGATCGCAGCACGGCTGCACCTGTCCGTACGCACGGTCGAAACCCACGTCAGCCGGCTTCTGGCCAAGACCGGCGCGGCCGACCGGACCCAGTTGCGTACGTACGCGCCCGGCCAACATCAGTAGTCGGCACGGACGCGTAGCCGGCCCTGACCCGGCGACCCTGGAGGACATGACCACGACACCCGACGGCACCGCCCTTCCCCGGCTGCGCAACATTGCTCCTGTCACCGCGCTCCTCGTCTCGGCCATCACCGGCTTCGCCGGTGCAGCCTCGCCGGCTTCGGCCGGAACCACCGCCGACCAGATCGTGAAGATCAGGCCACTGCACACCACCGACAAGTGTCTGGACGTCCAAGCCGGCAGCACCGCCAACAGCGCCAACCTGATTCAGTACGACTGCACCGGCGCCACGAACCAGAGATTCCGCCTGGTCCGCGTGAGCGGCAGTGATTTCGAGATCCGGCCGACCCACGTCACCGGGAAGTGCCTGGACATCCAGGGCGGCAGCACGGCCCCGGGAGCGCGAGTGATCCAGTTCGACTGCACCGGCGCTCCGAACCAGCGGTTCGAGCTCGACAACGGCGGGTCATCGCTGAACGACATCAGGCCGCGGCACGTCTTCAACATGTGCTTCGACGTTCCGAGCGCCGGCACCGCGAACAGCGTGAACATCATCCAGTTCACCTGCAAGGGCGGGGCCCGCAACCAGCTGTTCGAGTTCCTGCCGACGCTGTGACAGCGATCGCGGGCGAGCACCGCGTCGACCCCCAGACCTACCCCGGGCGGCAGGGAGCGGGCGGTGCGGGCACGGCGCGACCATCCATCCCGACCAGGAGGAGAACGACATCCATGCCGCAAGACCCCTTGGCGAGCCCGCTGTTCCCGCGGACCTCGCGGTACCACCCCGACTGGATCCGCTCCAGCGTCAGCGGCGGAGCCAACTCACTCTGGCTGACCGAATGGCTCACCCATGCGATGACGCTGGAGCCCGGGATGCGGGTGCTGGATCTGGGCTGCGGCCGTGGCGCGTCATCGATCTTCCTGCACCGCGAGTTCGACGTCCAGGTCTGGGCAACGGACCTGTGGTTCGGTGCGGACGAGCGACTGCACCGCATCCGTGACGCCGGCGCCGACCACGCGGTGTTCCCGATCCACGCCGACGCCCGGTCCCTGCCGTTCGCGGCGGGCTTCTTCGACGCCGTCATCAGCATCGACTCCTTCGTCTACTACGGCACCGACGACCTGTACCTCAACTACCTGGCCCGGTTCGTCCGGCCGGGCGGCCAGATCGGCATCGCGGGCGCGGGACTGACCCAGGAGATCGACGGGCCGGTTCCCGAGCATCTGCGGGGCTGGTGGGAGCCGAGCATGGCCTGCCTGCACTCGGCCCACTGGTGGCACCGCCACTGGGAACGCAGCGGCATCGCCTCCGTGGACCTCACCGACACCATGACGGACGGCTGGAAGCACTGGCTGGAATGGCAACGGGCGATCGCACCCGACAACGAGCCGGAGATCAACGCCATCACCGCCGACCGCGGCCGTCACCTCGGGTACGTACGCGCGGTCGCCCGGCGTCGAGCGGACACCGCACTCGACGAACCCATCTCCTCCATCCCCGTGACCTATGCGAAGCAGCCCCTGTATCGCGCCTGAACGGCGAGGGCAGAGGAGAGCTGATGAGGAGTCACTGTGCGTAAACTCGTCTATCTGGTAAACGCCACGATTGATGGCTATATCGCGGGACCGGCAGGTCAGTCGGACTTCTTTGTCCTCGACGGTGACCATCAGGAGGAGCTGTCGGCCGAATTCCCCGAGACCGTGCCAGGGCCGCTGCGGCCCCAACTCGGATTGAACGGCGCGCCGAACCGGCGTTTCGACACCGTCATCATGGGACGGAGCAGCTACCAGCCCGCGGTGGCAGCAGGAGTGACCAGCCCCTTCCCGCACCTGCGGCAACATGTCGTCTCCCGCACGATGACGGCCGCAGATCCCGAGTTGATCATCGATGGCCACCCCCTTGATCTTGTACGCCGGCTCAAGAAAGACCATGGCCTGGACATCTGGCTGTCCGGCGGCGGCCGGCTGGCCGGCGCCCTCCTGCCCGAGATCGACGAGCTGATCGTCAAGCAGCATCCGGTCGTCGCCGGCTCGGGCATCCCACTGTTCACGGGGTCGTTTGACCCGACCCGCTTCACCCCGGCCTCGGAACGGACATTCCGCAGCGGCGTGCGCCTGCTGCGGCAGGTAGCGCACGAGCACCGCGGAGATGAGCCATGAAGCCTCCGGCCCATCCTTCGCCGGGACCGATCCCGAAACGGCAGTGAAGACGCCCTGGCGGAGATGTACCGCCGGTACTCGACCCCCCTTCTCACCCGTTCGCGATGACCGATCGCCGGACCGTGACACCACCTATCACTCGCACCACGCGCTCACGCGCGTACAAACCTCAACGATCAGACGGGATACCACCATGTCGCTCATCCACCGCTCCCTCACCGCTCTGGCGCTGGCGGGGACCAGCTTGATCACTACCGCCGTCTCCACCTCGCCCGTGCAGGCCGCGGCCGTCACCACCGTCCATGTCAACAGCCGTACGGTGTTCATCACGGGCACGTCCGGCGCCGACACCATCAAGATCGACATCCTTGAGGGCAAGGTCACCGTGGACAGCACATCAGGGGTGAGCGCCGGCGCTGGATGCGTCACGTCAGGTACCAACGTGGTGCAGTGCTCCGGGACCGGCAGCACGATCCAGTTCATCGACGCGGCCACCGTCGGCGGCAAGGACAGCGTGACCAACAACACCTCGTTGCAGTCGTCGATCTTGGGCGGGAATGACAATGACACCCTGACCGGCGGTTCAGGCCGTGACGGGCTCAACGGCGGCGGTGGAGACGACACGCTGAACGGCAGAGGCGGCATCGATGCCGCCAACGGCGTCAGCGGCTTCGACACCTGCACCGCCGAAACCGAGAGCTCCTGCGAGGCCTGATCCGAACACGGTCTCGCCGCGGCGTGGATCAACGACCCGGACAAACGCGAGAATGAGGCCCCCGCAGGACGGAACACCCCCAGACCGGACAGTTGTCGGTCTCCTCTGCGAAGATCATCGCGGGTTCGATCCTTCGGGAAAGGCATGTCGATGAGCGGCGCAGCGGCAGGAGAGTACGAATGGCTCTATCAAGAGTTCACTGATGGTGTTGGGGATACATGGCTCTGCGCCGGCTTCGTGCAGGGCCTTCCCCCTCGCGAAGTTCTGCACCGGATCGACGTCGTTCCTGGAACCGTCGGCGATTTCGGAGTCGAAGCTTACGCAGCCGACGGAGGAACAGTCCTGATCGACTACGGATGGGGCACATCGGGGGGACCGGCACCGGGGTTGCTGTCGTCGGGCACGACGATGGCCACGGTGTTCGCCACCATCAAGAGCAACGATTTCCGCCTCCTCATCGACGGGGATCTGATCACCGAGTTCGGCTTGTACGGTTACTCCTATCGCTACGGAGAGGCCCCCGGACATCTTCTTCCCGACCTTCACGAACTGGGCTTTGACCGTGATGACTTCACCGAGAACGCCGTCCCCGCGGCTCTCGCCCTCGCCTCCCGCGCCACTGGCGTGCGTTTCTCACGGAGGGACTACGCCCGAGATGCCCTGACCGGCGCGAGCGACCACCTCCAATGACCTGTATCCATCCGCTGCCATGTTTCCCCCTGTAGACGACCCAGCCTTGATCACGTGCCGGAACAAGCGGGGAACCACGGTCACTCAGGGGGACTCACGGGGACTCGACCCACCCTGACCTGCACTCCCGTTTCGGCGACGCCGTGTCTGTCGACATGTTGGGGTGCCGCCGGCTCGCCTGGAGCCGCTCAGCAACGCTTGCCGAACCCGCCCCCCCAAGCTCGAGTAAGGGCGCGAGGAACCTGCGGGCCGCACTCCCTGCCGTCGAATACACCCTCGTACTTCCAGGGCCCATCACCTTGTGATGTCCAGAAATACAGACTGTCGAGGGAGGCGACCACGTAATACCTGTCGCTACCCGGCGTTGCGCCATATACCTTTCCGTACCAGATGGTTCCACTGTTGATAATCCGTCCGGCTCTCTCAGGACTACCCGATCCGTCAGTGGCAGTGCTTGCGGCGGCGGCCAGCTCGTTGCGTTCTCTCCGGCTGATCGCGAGTGGAATCGCGGCACCATCCGGAAGGCGTCCTCCCTCGTAGTCGCTTTCCTGTTCTTCGTACTCCTCCGTCTCCTCCGTCGAAGTGACGGGAGGAGGCTCGGCTGGGCCGGTCGGAGTCAGGGAGGTGGAGGCGCCTTGGGATCCTTCATGGCGGAGACCGGATTGATCTGGGTCAGGGGTCACCAACACGAGGGTCACGACAACGGCACCGATGAAGATGATGATCAGACCGATGGCGAACAGGAACATCATCAACCTGTTTTCGGAGTTTCCGGAAACAGGAGGGGGCGGGGGACGCATGGGAGACATATATCATGATCTATTCGTCTGTAGACGGCGCAACTGTGTCGTCCAACTATCGGAAATGTCCCAAGCTTCCGAGGACGCATCAACCAGTCATCCTGATGATCCGGACCATGTGCGGATCACGTGCACTGATTAGACCTGATGCGGTTGTTGAATTGCCGGACCGGAGGAGTCTGGAAGCCGGTAAGAGCCTTCCTCTTTCAATCCGTGGATTCTGGATTCCAGTCCCAGGCGCCCTACCCGAACGACCTGGGCAGACTCCCCATTTCCCGTTCGGGAAGTCTGCCCAGGGTGGCGACGGTCGCCGTCAGCCGTCGGTGGACCCGCGTGGACGGGGTCCCGGCACCCGTGTCGATCTCCGTCATCTTCTGGACGGCAGCAGATACCGTCCCATGTGGTAGACGAGAGGATCGCCTCGCTCGCCACGGCTCTGGCCGTGCGTCAACTCCCCCAGCACGATTATGTGGTCACCTGCCCTCACCCGCTCCGTCACCCGGCGGACGAGCACGGTGTCCGGCGCGCTGAGCAGCGGCACCCCGTGTGGCCCGTGCCGCCATTGGGTTCGCGTGAACTGGTCGGCACCCTTCGCGGCGAACGTGCGCGCCATGTCCTCCTGGGACTCCGCCAGGAAGTGGATGCCGAAGTGACCGGCTTCGGCCGGCACGCGCCACGACGACGAGGCGCGGTCGACGCAGAACGACACCAGCGGGGGATCCAAGGACACGGAGGTGAAGGACGTCGCGGTGAAACCGGCACGCCTCCAGCCGGTCTCCGCCGGAACGGCGGCTGCGACGATCACCACGCCGGCCG
The DNA here is from genome assembly GCF_051918945.1 of Streptosporangium sp. LJ11. Lineage (NCBI taxonomy): Bacteria > Bacillati > Actinomycetota > Actinomycetes > Streptosporangiales > Streptosporangiaceae > Streptosporangium > Streptosporangium sp. LJ11. Next base: position 3,134 of record NZ_JBPXMB010000029.1, on the reverse strand, counting down.
CGTGCCGCCTCAGCAGCGACCGGAACAGATCAGGGCCGGGTGCCGCGTCCATCTCTTCACTCCCAGAGGGCACTATCGGGAAACACGGGTGATGTTCTCGGGCGGCGTGCTCGGGGTCCACCCCGGTCGCTTGATGAGATAGCGGCCCCGGTCCGCCCAGGTCGGCGCGTACCACAGGTCTCTGACGAGGGCCGCCCGCTCGTGGAACGCGACTCGGATGGGGTTGAGGCTGTCCAGGTCCTTGGTGAGGCCGTACCGGGGTGTCTCCGTCTCGGCGGCGAAGGAGCCGAAAAGGCGATCCCAGATGATCAGGGTTCCCCCGAAGTCGCGGTCGAGATAGCTGCCCTGCGAGGCGTGGTGCACCCGGTGGTGCGACGGGGTCACCATGATGAACTCGATGGGCCGGGCCAGCTTGTCGACACGCTCGGTGTGCACCAGGAACTGGTACATAAGGTTGAGCGATTGGCAGAAGATGACCGCGGCCGGATGGAAGCCGGCCAGCACCAGGGACGCGTAGAAGATCCAGGCACCCGGGTTGAACCACGATTGCCGCAGTGCCGTGGAGAGGTTGAAGTGCTTGCTCGAGTGGTGCACCACGTGGGAGGCCCGGAACATCCGGATGACGTGGTGTGAGCGGTGTTTCCAGTAGTAGAAAAAGTCCTGTGCCACCAGCAGACCGGGCAGCATCCACCACTCGAAAGAGATGTGGAACGGGGCCATCGAGTACAGCGCCGAATAGGCGAGCAGATACTCGATGACGAACACGAGCGCGAGCAGCTCACTGCCCACGCCCATGGCCAGGCTTGTCGTGGTGTCCTCCTCGACTACGGCCCCGACGTTCGGGTCGTCGTCGAATCAGCGGGCCGGCCCGAGCCGGTCCCGCTGTCGGAACTGCTGCCGCACAAGTATGTCGGGACGAAATGGGCCGCCGAGAAAGGGCCCCGGGGGGAAATTCGGTGATGTGACATGGGAATGTTCCGTACCTTCCTTGAGAGGGAGTTCCCTGGGGCGCGGATCAGCGAGCTCAGTGAATCCAACAACATCGTTTACAAGGTCCAGACCGCCGGCGAGACCATCATCGCCAAGCACGTGATCGACACGGACATTCCGTTGGCCTACCTCGCCGAGGCCAACGCCAGGCTTGCCGGGCACATAGCGGTCCAGCGCATCACGCGGGTCTACGAGACCGAGCGCGGCGCCCCCTTCGACGCCGTCTTCGCCGAGTACGTCGAAGGCCGCGACCTGGCCTCGGCGATCGCCGACGGTCAAGGTGTGCCCGCCGTCTCGGACCTGGTGAAACACCTGTGCGGGTTCGTGCTGGCCTGCCGCGATCTGCCGCGGATGCACGACGGTTTCGGTCTGTACAAAAGCGGCGCGCCCGTGATCGCCGACCATCGTGAATTCGTCGTCCACTACGGGAGCCGGTACTGGGGACGCGTGCGCCCGTTCTACGAGGGCACCCGCGTGGGGGACGCGGTCGACGACTGGTTGTCGGGCGGGTTCGCCGCGGCAGCCGAGCGCAACCCCGCGCCGTTCACCACGGTGGCGATCGACGCCAACCTGAAGAACATCATCGTCACCCCCGACCGCGGGCTCGTGGTCCTCAACGTTCCCATCGCCGGCCGGTCGACCCCCGCGCACGCCGTGGGCGCCATCAGCGCGCATCTGCGCAACCAGAAGCAGCACGCGCCGTTCCTGAAGGCCGCGGCGGTCGAGGTGTGCCCCGACGATGCCGAGATGGTGCCGCATTTCGAACTGTGGGCACTGCTGGGCATCCTGTCGTTCTACGCGGTACGCGAACCGGAAAACCGGGACAAGTGGCGCAACTGGGGGGCGCCGGTGACTCTGGACGAGGATTTCCAGACCCTGGTGCACACCCATTTCATGAAACCGGTCGCGCGGTGATCCTCACGGGCTCGGCCATCGTCGAGGCCGTCGCCGCCGCTGTACGTGAGGTTCGTATGGGACGTCACCGCGGACTGTCAGGCCACCGTCGCGCTCGCGGCGGCACGGACACTGGGGATCGATCCCGCCGCGCCCGACGTCGAAAGCAGCGAGATCCCGGCGGACGGCTCCGGAGTGATCGGCTGACGCGCGGGGCGGGCGCCCCGCGACGGCTTCCCGAGCGGTCGAGCCCGGCGTCCGGCCCGCGCAGCGGGAAGGCCAAGGAACGGGAGGAAGGCCACGGCTCGATCCCGGTGCCGGGGTCACATGTCGATGATCTCGCAGATGACGGCGCCGGAGGCGATGGTCTGGCCCGTGGTGACGCTGAGGTTGGTGATCATGCCTGGTTTGTGGGCGGTGACGGCCTGCTCCATTTTCATGGCCTCGATGACCACCACGAGGTCGCCGGTGTCGACCAGGTCCCCGTCGATCCTGGCGACCATCGCGACGGTGGCCTGCATGGAGCTGACCAGCGCGTCTCCCCCCACCGGCGCCTGCTTGGCCATGCCGCCGCCGCGCCGCGGCGTCCTGGGCGCCGAAGCCGGCGCGGCGGAGCCGAAGCCCACGGGCAGCACCACCTCCAGCCGCCTGCCGCCGACCTCGATGAGCACCTTCTCGCGAGGTTGCGCCGCCTCGATGTCGCCGGTTCCCGAGTGGGGCGGGATGGTGTTGTCGAACTCGGTCTCGATCCAGCGGGTGTGGACGGTGAAGGGTTCGGAGGTGAACGCCGGGTCCGCCACGATCGCGCGGTGGAAGGGCAGCACGGTCGGCATCCCCTCGATCTCCAGCTCGGCCAGCGCCCGCCGCGACCTTTCCAGGGCCACCGTGCGGTTCTGCCCGGTCACGATGAGCTTGGCCACGAGCGAGTCGAAGGTCTGCGGCACCGTCTTTCCGGCCTCGTAGCCCGCGTCGAGGCGGACGCCTGGCCCCGACGGGGTGCGCATGGCGGTGAGCGTGCCGGGTGCGGGCAGGAAGTTGCGGCCGGCGTCCTCGGCGTTGATGCGGAACTCGATCGAGTGGCCGCGCACCGCCGGGTCGGTGTAGCCCAGCGGTTCCCCGTCGGCGATGCGGAACATCTCCCGTACCAGGTCGATGCCCGTCACCTCCTCGGAGACCGGGTGCTCGACCTGCAGGCGGGTGTTGACCTCCAGGAAGGAGATCGTGCCGTCCTGGCCCACCAGGAACTCGCA
>NZ_JBPXMB010000028.1:0-130799 GCF_051918945.1 Streptosporangium sp. LJ11 | reverse complement strand
CCGGTGCAGTTCTCCTGCTGGACGGCCTTGCCCGCGGAGGTGCTCGCGTCCTTGACGCCCGCGCACAGGCCGCTGTGGACGGCCTTGAGCTGGGTGCCGCTCCCGGTCACGGTCCATGCCTGTCCCGCGCCGCCGCAGCCGTTCTGGGTGAGCTGGACGCCGGCCGAAGAGCCGGTGCCGGTCAGGCACAGGCCGCTGCCGTTGTTCACCAGGTTGTAGTTTCCCGGGGCGGGTGCGGCGGCGGAGGCGGCGGAGACGCCGGCCACCGTTCCCGACAGGGCGAGGGCGGCGACGGCGACGAGGACGCCGGCCGCCTTCCCGTTGGTTCTGTACAGCACAGTCGAGCTCCTTGCTGGTCCGGCAGGCAGGTACGACCTGCGGTTCGGAATCCCCCCAGCGAGCACTCGCCGTTCACATGTGCGATCCGCGTACATGTGAGCGAACAACCCACAAGCTAGGTAAGCGCTTTCCCGCTGTCAAGCGGGGCATGAAAGTTTCATGACGAACGCTGTCACCTGACCGCTCCCGGCGCGCTCCTGCCGGCGGAGAGGGCGTGAGAGAGCCCGCCCCGGCGGGCGCCCGGGCGGTGCGAGGATTCCGGGAGGTCTAGTCGACCTCGGCGCTGCCGTTGACGCGGAGCTTGCGGCGGGCGCGGTCGTAGAAGCTCTTCGGGCCGAGCCGGACCACCCAGGCGGCGGCGCGGATCGCGGTGACGCCGAGCCCGTCCCCGGGCGTGAGGTGCGCGGCCACCGTGCCGTCCACCTCCACGGCGAGACGGCCGCTCGTCGGCAGCAGGTCGAGCATGACCCGCTCGTCGGCCGACAGCACGATGGCCCGGTTGAACGACGAGTGCGCCGCCGCGGGGACCACGAGGAACCCCTCGACCGTCGGCGACACGATGGGACCGCCCGCGGAGAAGCTGTAGGCGGTCGACCCGGTGGGAGTGGCCACGATCACCGCGTCGGCCGCGTAGCGCACGAAGGGGTGCCCCTCCACGGTGATCGACACCGCCGACAGGCCGTCCCCCGGTATCCGCACCAGGGCGATGTCGTTGAACGCGGTCACCGCCGTGCCGTCGGGCAGGGCCGCCCGCACCGCCATGCGCGGTTCGACCGTGTAGTCGTGGTTGTCGATGGCCGACAGCGCGGGGGGCAGCTCGTCGACGTCGATCTCCGCGAGGAACCCCAGCTTGCCGAGGTTGACGCCGAGGACGGGGGTCTTGCGCCCCGAGATGAGGCGCATGGTGCGCAGCATCGTGCCGTCGCCGCCGAGGCTGACGAGCAGGTCGGCGCGGTCGACCAGGGTGGCGCCGTCGACCGGGACCGCGCTGCAGTCGATGCGCCCGACCTCGTCGGGCAGCCCCAGCACCGTGACGTCGCGGGCACGGGCCCACTCCACGATCGTGTCGATGGCCACCTTCGAATCGCGCTGCGGGTGCAGAACCAGCCCCACGGTCTTGACCATCCCCATGCCTCACACTGTACGGGGCCCGCCGCCGATCCCGTACGCCGCGATCCCCGGCGGGTGGGAACGAGGCCCGGCGAGAGGCCCGTCGACGGGCGGGAGCACGTGCCCGGCACCGGGGGCCGGGGCGGGGAGCGGGAGGCCGGGGACCGGGAGTGCGGGACGGATCAGCTCTGGCGCCGTTCCTTCATCCGCGCCTCGTGGAGGTGGCGGCGCCCGCCCGCCAGCCGTTCCCTGATCCGCCTCTCCACGTCGGTGAAGACGCTGTGGTAGCCGTCCTCGTACTCCTCCACGACCTGGAAGGTCCACCGGCCGGGGATGACGTCGAGGCCGATCAGCTCGCGGGTCACCATGTCGGCCATCTCGGGGTGGCCCGCGGCGCGCAGCAGCTCCACCGCCTCGTCGAGCTGCAGGTCGGCGTGACCGGTCAGCTGGTGGAAGGAGTAGAGGTGCCCGCGGGCCCGCTCGGTCGTCTCCAGCGCCTCGGAGAGCTTTCCCAGGGCCTCGGCGGTGGCGTCGTCGACGTCGTGGGACGCGGCCCGGGGCGAGGTGCCCGGCGAGGTCGGGGAGGAGGCCGGATCCGGCCGTACGTCGTGGGTCACTCGATCTCCTCCTCAAAGGGCGCGGTAGATCAGGGGTCGCGCGCCGGAGCATGATCGCTGACCGGCCGCACGCCGTCTGAGCTTTGGGAACGTGTCACTACCCCGCATGGGGAGGGTGAATCGCCGGCTCGTTCCGCCCTTCCCCCGGGGACGGGAAAGGCGCGGGCACACCCGCGGACAGGGAGGTGTTCTTGAGTGAACACACAGTTAAATGCCAGGAAAGGTGACTACCCTCCCTGGGCATGGACTGGCAGCGCAAGGCCAACGACGCCCTTGTCAGGCTCACCGGATTCCAGATCAACCGAGTAGGGAAAGTTGGTCCAGCGGCCACCGTGAAGCCCCCCGCGGTCGCGGAGGAGTCGTTCAGGCCGCCCGCGGACCCGAAGGTCGACCGGTTGCTGGTCGCCCCGATCTTCATCCTCTCGCCGGTCAGGTCCGGCTCCACGCTCCTGAGGGCACTGCTCAACGCCCACTCCATGCTGCACGCCCCGCACGAGCTGCACGTGCGCAGGCTCCGGGTGGAGTTCGGCACCTCGCTGGCGGAGAAGGCGATGGAGGCCCTCGGGCACGAGCGGGCCGACCTGGAACACCTGCTGTGGGATCGCGTGCTCCACCGCGAGCTGGTCAAGAGCGGCAAGACGTTCGTCGTGGACAAGACACCGGCCAACGCCTTCGCCCACCGGCGCATCGCCGCGTGCTGGCCGGACGCCCGGTTCGTCTTCCTGCTGCGCCACCCGGCGTCCGTCGCGAGTTCGTGGTACGAGGCCGGCGCCGGCAAGAGGACGCCGGAGGAGGCGGCGCTCGACGCCCTGCGCTACATGAAGGCCGTGCAGCGGGCGCGGGGGGCGCTCAGCGGGTGCACCGTGCGGTACGAGGACCTGACCGCCGACCCCGCGGCCGAGGCGCGCCGCCTCTGCGACTTCCTCGGCATCCCCTGGGAACCGGAGATGCTGGCGTACGGCGAGCAGGCCGTGCTGGAGAAGGGGCTCGGCGACTGGAAGGACAAGATCCGCTCGGGGAGCGTGCAGCCCGCACGCGACCTGCCGAGGGCCGAGGAGATCCCCGAGTCGCTCAGGCCGATGTGCGAGAGCTGGGGATACCTGCCGCGCGCCGCGGAGCCCACGTGACGGCGCCCGGAGCGCCCGGGGCCCCCGAGGCCATGAAGATCCGCTACATGCTCCTGCACGCGTACGGCATGGGCGGGACGATCCGCACGGTGATCAACCAGGCGAACGCGATGGCCGCCGCCGGGCACGACGTCGAGATCGTCAGCGTGGTGCGCCGCAGGGAGAGACCCCAGTTCCCGATCGACGCCCGCGTCCGTCTGCTGGCACTGTCGGACCAGCGGGACGGCAGGCCCTCGGACTCGGTGGGGCGCAGGGCCTGGCGGCGGATCCGCGGCAAGATCGTGCCTGCCGGGGAGTTCGCGGCCTCCTACTTCACCGAGCGCGTGGAGCGGGCCGTCATCGACTACGTCTCCGCGCTCCAGGACGGCATCCTGGTCACCACCCGCCCCGCGCTGAACCTCATCTCCGCCCGGCGCACTCCCGCGAGCGTCGTCAGGATCGCCCAGGAGCACATGAACCTGGCCACCCACCCCGAGGCGGTCCGGGCGGCGATCGCCCGTCACTACGGCGGCCTGGACGCGGTGGCCGTGCTCACCGGGACCGACAGGAGGGAGTACCAGGAGCTCCTTCCCGGCACCCCCGTCGTGCGCATCCCCAACGCGGTCGGCCCCGTGCGGCGGCCGCTCTCCTGGCAGGAGGACAGGCTCGTGGTCGCGGCCGGGCGGCTTGTCGGGCAGAAGGGCTTCGACCTGCTGATCCCCGCGTTCCGGCAGGTCGTCGACCACCACCCCGACTGGCGGCTGCGCATCTACGGCACCGGCCCGAAGAAGGACGCGCTGCGCGGGCTCCTGAAGGAGCACGGACTGCGTGACAACGTCACCCTGATGGGACGGACCGACCATCTCGACGAGGAGCTGGCCAAGGCCTCCTTCTACGTGCTCAGCTCACGGTTCGAGGGCCTGCCGATGGTGATGATCGAGGCGATGACCCAGGCGCTGCCCGTCGTCGCCTTCGACTGCCCGACCGGTCCGGCCGACGTGCTGACCCCCGGGGTCGACGGGCTGCTCGTCCCTCCCCGGGACGTTGACGCGCTGGCGGCGGCGATGATCCGGCTCATCGAGGACCGGGGGCTGCGGGAGCGGATGGGGGCCGCCGCCGCCGTCACCGCGCGTGACTACACGCCCGAAGCGATCATGCCGCTCTGGGAGAACCTCTTCGCCGAACTCCTGGGCCGAGCACCGGAACGGCCACGCTGACCGGTTCTGCCTGATTTTCATCTTTTATGGGAGATGCCGCCCAGGACGGTACTTCGCCTTTCTCGCTGTTGTCGCGCCGTTCCCTACCGGCGGGGTGTTTCGCGGGTTTTCCGATGCCGCGCGAAGGGGGATTTCCGCTGTGCCGTGCCGGCCGCCGGGGATACGCGGCGCGATGTCTGGCATGACGGATATTCCCAGCTCACAAAGCCCTTGATATGAGCCGGACCGCTGATATGAATAAGACATTCAATCTTTTTCGGGCATTTGATGATAGCGACTTTTTTAATTGTTGGCCGGATCGTATCCAATGCTTGACAAGATATTTAAGGGCAACCCAAAATTGAGGCGTCCACGATGGCGGGCCATATCCGGCTCCGCGCATCGGGGGGTCAACGATTCTGCCGTTTCTGTCGCGGGTAATTGGCGTTCCCCCTGGTTGTTTCATGTCTTCTTTCCCTGTCGGTACGAGTACGGATCGGTGGTGTGTTGTGACGGAGTTCGAGGCTGGCCGGTCGCAGCTGAGTCTGAGTACGGACGCCGCGCGTAACCTGGCGACGACGACCAAGTCGACTCCCCAGATGCAGGAGATCACCTCACGGTGGCTGCTGCGGATGCTCCCCTGGACGCAGGTCTCGGGCGGCACCTACCGCGTCAACCGGCGGCTGACCTACACGATCGGCGACGGGCGGGTGAGCTTCACCAACTCCGGGTCGCAGGTGGCGGTCATCCCGGCCGAGCTGTGCGAGCTGCCCCTGCTGCGCGGGTTCGACGACTCCGACGTCCTCGACGCGCTGGCGGGCCGGTTCGTCCAGCGGGAGTTCCAGGCCGGTGACGTGCTCGTGGAGGCGGGGCGACCGGCCGACGAGGTCGTGCTCATCGCGCACGGCAAGGTCAACAAGGTCGGCACCGGGCCGTACGGTGACGAGATCGTGCTGACCGTGCTGGCCGCGGGCGACCACTTCGGCGACGACACCCTGGTCGGCGACGAGGGCGAGTGGCCGTTCACCGCCAAGGCGGTCACCAGCGGCACGGCGATGGTCCTGCCCCGGCAGGCCTTCCTGGAGCTGACCGAGCAGGCGGAGCCGCTCCAGGCCCATCTGCGGCAGCGGGAGACGGCCTCTCGCGGGCCGCAGAACAAGTACGGCGAGGCCGCCGTCGAGGTGGCCGCCGGCCATGAGGGAGAGGCCGACCTGCCGGGCACGTTTGTCGACTACGAGCTCTCCCCGCGCGAATACCAGCTGAGCGTCGCGCAGACGGTCCTGCGGGTGCACAGCCGGGTGGCCGACCTCTACAACGACCCGATGGACCAGATCGAGCAGCAGCTCCGGCTCACGATCGAGGTGCTGCGCGAGCGGCAGGAGCACGAGCTGATCAACAACCGCGAGTTCGGGCTGCTGCACAACGCCGACCTCAAGCAGCGGATCCACACCCGCACCGGTCCGCCCACCCCCGACGATCTCGACGAGCTGCTCAGCCGCCGCAGGAGCACGAGTTTCTTCCTGGCCCACCCGCACGCCATCGCCGCCTTCGGCCGCGAGTGCAACGCGCGCGGGCTCTACCCGCAGGGCGTCGACATCGGCGGCAGCGGGGTGCCCGCCTGGCGTGGCGTCCCCATCTTCTCCTGCAGCAAGATTCCCATCACCGAGACCCGCACCACCTCGATCCTGGCCATGCGCGTCGGCGAGGACAACCAGGGGGTCATCGGCCTGCACCAGACCGGCATCCCCGACGAGTACCAGCCCAGCCTGTCGGTCCGCTTCATGGGCATCAGCGAGAAGGCGATCATCTCCTACCTGGTCAGCGCCTACTACTCCGCCGCCGTCCTGGTGCCCGACGCGCTCGGCATCCTGGAAGACGTCGAGATCGGTCACTGAAGACAGGCGAGGACAGGCGAGGACAGGCGAGGACAGGCGAGGACAGGGCTTCGGACCGGCCGCTGAGCGAGGGAGAGCGATCATGACGACCATCGAGACGTCGACGGACGGGCGGTCCGCGGGTGAGGTGCTGGCCTGGAGCCGGGACATGGTCGAGGCGACCCTGCGCCCGGCGGCCGACACGCTGCCCGCGTCGATGAGGCGCATCGCCGGATACCACTTCGGCTGGTGGGACGAGCAGGGCCGGCCGTCCACGACCGGCGGGGGCAAGGCGATCCGCCCCGCGCTGGCCCTGCTGTCGGCGGAGGCCGTCGGTGGCACCGCTGTCTCGGCGCTCCGGCCGGCGGCCGCCGTCGAGCTGGTGCACGACTTCTCCCTCCTGCACGACGACGTGATGGACGGTGACCGGACCCGCCGTCACCGCCCCACGGCCTGGGCCGTCTTCGGGGTCAGCCCGGCCATCCTGGCCGGTGACGCGCTGCTGACGCTCGCCTTCGACGTGCTCGCGACCGGAGGACACCCGGGCACCGCCGAGGCGACCCGGATTTTCAGCACCGCGGTCCAGGAGCTGCTCGACGGCCAGAGCGCGGACGTCGCCTTCGAGGAACGCCGGGATGTCGGGCCGGCCGAGTGCATGAGCATGGCGGTCGGCAAGACCGGTGCCCTGCTGGGCTGCGCCTGCGGGCTCGGCGCCCTGTTCGGCGGTGGTGGTCCCGAGCAGGTCGAGCACTTCGTCGCCTTCGGCCGGGACCTGGGGCTGGCGTTCCAGCTCGTCGACGACCTGCTGGGCATCTGGGGAGACCCCGAGGCGACCGGCAAGCCGGTCCACTCGGATCTGCGCAGTCGCAAGAAGTCCGTCCCGGTCGTCGCCGCCCTGGCCTCCGGCACCTCGGCCGGACAGGAGCTGGCCCGCCTCTACCACCGGGAGCAGCCGCTCTCCGACGCCGAGCTGGTCCGCGCGGCCGAGCTCGTCGAGGCCGCGGGCGGGCGGGCCTGGACCCAGGTGGAGGCCGACGAGCTGCTCGCACGGGCTCTGCGCCACCTGGCGGCCGCGGGCGCGCTGTCCCGGCCCGCCGCCGAGCTGACCACACTCGCCCGTATCGTCACCCGTCGCGACCACTGATCGGAGCGTCGTACGCCTGTCGCCGACGACGCTCCGGCGAGGGAGCTCAGGCGGCGACAGGCGTACGACGCTCCGGCTGCCCGTCGGGAACCCCGACGAGGGCGCCTGGGGACGTTTGGGAACAGAGCGCTCAGGCGAGGGCGCCCAGGGTGGCGTGCTCAGACGAAGGCGCTCGTACCGGTGATCGCCCGTCCCACGATCAGGGTGTTGATCTCGCGCGTCCCCTCGTAGGAGTAGATCGCCTCGGAGTCGGCCACGAAGCGGCCGACGTCGTAGTCGAGGACGATGCCGTTGCCGCCCAGGATCTCCCTGGCCCATCCCACGGCCTCGCGCATCCGCGCCGTGCAGAAGGCCTTGGCCATGGCCGAGTGCTCGTCCTTGTAGACGCCCGCGTCCTGGAGCTGTGCCAGCCGCACCACCATGCCCAGCGAGCAGGTGACGTTGCCCAGCATCCGCACGAGCAGGTCCTGCACGAGCTGGAAGCCCGCGATCGGCCGCCCGAACTGCTCGCGCGTCCTGGCGTACTCCAGTGCGAGCTCGTAGGCGCCCGTCATGCAGCCCACCGCCTGCCAGGCCACGCCTCCCCGGGTCTGCCGCAGGATGGTGCCGGTGTCGCGGAAGCCGTTGGCCTTCTGCAGCCGGTTGATCTCCGGCACCAGGCAGTTGGTGAGCGTGATGTCGGCGTTCTGGACCGTCCGCAGGGCTATCTTGTTCTCGATCTTCGTGGCGGCGAAGCCGGGCGTGCCCTTCTCCACCACGAATCCCTTGACCTGGCCGTCGGCCTCGTCCTTGGCCCACACCACGATCAGATCGGCGAAGGTCGCGTTGCCGATCCAGCGCTTGGCCCCGTTGAGCACCCACACGTCGCCCTCGCGCCGGGCCGTCGTGCGCAGCCCCGCCGCGACGTCGGAACCTCCCTCCGGCTCCGTCAGCGCGAACGCCCCGATCTTCTCCATCGCCGCCATCGGCGGCAGCCATCGCTCCCGCTGCTCCTCCGAGCCCAGCCGGTCGACGCTGCCCATCGCCAGACCGTTGTGGACACCGAAGAACGTGCCCATCGACGGGTCCACCCGGTTCATCTCCAGGACCACGAACCCGGTCAGCAGGCTCCGTGCCCCCCGATAGGCCAGGCCCGCGATGTCGAGCTTGGCGAACTCGGGAATCAGCTGGTGGGGGAAGCGCGCGTTGGTCCACGCCTCGTTCGCGATGGGCGCGACCTCCCGCGCCATGAACTCCCGTACCCGGAGCACGATCTCCTTCTCGTGCTCCTCCAGCAGCTCGGAGTAGTCGTAGAAATCACCCGTCGTCATCGGCGCGGCTTCCCTCCGGTCGTCGTCCCCCTCCGCTGCCCGAAAGCCGGGGGATCAAGCGGAAGACCTCACCGGGAACCACGGGAACCACGGGAAACGCCGGAAACGACGGAAGCCCGGGTCGCCCCGGGCTTCCGCGTCGACTGCCGGCCGGTCGCGGCGCGACCGTCAGGCGGGACTACCAGCGGCGGGTGTAAACGCGCACCCAGTCGGACCGGCTGCGGCTCTCGGAGAGCTCGTCGTTGCCGTCGAAGATCGCGCGGTACTCACCGCTGCTGTACGCGCGGGCCTTGGCGCGGAAGGTGCCCTTCCAGCCGGTGTCGGGGGAGGCCACGAACTTCCACGTGTTGGTACCGCGCTTGCGGAAGTAGATCTCCACCTCCTCGCCCCGCACGCCCTTCCAGCGGTCGTCGTCGACCTGGAGACGGCCGGTGAAGTAGACCGAGCGACCCTTGCGGACGGTCCCGGGGTTCGCGGAGAACCGGTAGATCCGGGTCTCGGCCTTCTCGGCCTTCTCGTGTACGACGGAGAAGTTGACCTCGTCGGTCACCTTCTTGCCGTCCTTGTCGTACGCGTCGGCGATCGCGACCCAGCGACCCTCGAAGTCGTTCTCGTCGAAGCTGGTCGTGAAGCGCCACAGGTCACCCTGGTGCAGGAGCCTGGGCTCCGGCGCCGCCAGGGTGCGGGCCTGGTCGGAGACCGGCCTGAGGCGAAGTTCGACACGGGTGGCCTCTGTGGTGCGGACCTCGATGCTGACCCTCGTGTCGTCGTCTCCCTTCACGACGATCGGGTTCGGGTTCACGCTGTCGATGCGCACGCTGAGAGCGACTCGCTCCGCGGAGGCCGTTCCGGCGGACAGGAGCAGCGAGCTGCTCACCGCCGCTGACAGCAGACCGATGGCGATTCGTTTCATCAAGATGCTTCCTCTTCTCCCCGTTTCGGGGGCGACCTGTTGACCGTCCCCGTCCATAAGACGGCACAGAAGCGGCTGATGTTGCCTGAAGTGTCGAAAAAAGAGGGTTTAGATCTCCGTAAGGTAACGTTTCCCGGTAAGGACGGCCAGGTCAACCGCCGGTTGTCGGACCCCAGAAATTTTTTCTGCGATAAGCGCGATATGTCTGATTTGCCGGGAATAGGGTTCGGCGGGTGGGGTCGGGATGCGCGGCTGGGGGATTCGAGACCCCTAATCGGTCATAACGGACATATCAGACATGGCGCCGCGGTGCCGGCGGGCGGATAGCGTTTGCGTATGAGTGCCACCATCGTCGCCAAGGACCTGGCCGCCGGACACGGCGACCGAGCGCTTTTCACCGGGCTCGACCTGGTGGTCGCCCCCGGCGACGTCGTCGGCCTGGTCGGCGTGAACGGCGCGGGCAAGTCCACCCTGATGCGGATCCTCGCGGGGCTGCTCCCGCCCGAGCACGGCTCCGTGCGGCTCAGCCCGCCTTCGGCGTCGGTCGGCTACCTGCCCCAGGAGCGTGAGCGCCGCGCGGACGAGACGATCGCGGACTTCCTGGCCCGCCGTACCGGGGTGGCCGCCGCGCAGCGCGCGCTGGACGCCGCGACCCAGGGGCTGGTGGAGGGAACCCCGGGGGCGGACGACGCCTACGCCACCGGCCTGGAGCGCTGGCTCGCCCTGGGCGGTGCCGACCTGGAGGACCGGGCCGCCGAGGTCGTCGCCGAGCTCGGCCTCGCCGTGGAGCTCGACCGGCCGATGACGGCGCTCTCCGGCGGCCAGGCCGCGCGGGCGGGCATGGCCTCCCTGCTGCTCAGCCGCTACGACGTCTTCCTGCTCGACGAGCCCACCAACGACCTCGACCTGGAGGGGCTGGAGCGGCTCGAGCGCTTCGTCACCGGCCTGCGGGCCGGGACCGTCCTGGTCAGCCACGACCGCGAGTTCCTGGCCAGGACCGTGAACCGGGTCGTCGAACTCGACCTCGTCCAGCAGCTGGTGAGGGTGCACGGCGGCGGCTACGAGGCCTATCTCGCCGAGCGCGAGGTCGCCCGCCGGCACGCCCGCGACGAGTACGAGGAGTACGCCGGCACCGTCGCCTCCCTCAAGCAGCGCGCGGGGATGCAGCGCGCCTGGATGGAGAAGGGCGTCAAGAACGCGCGGCGCAAGGCGTCCGACAACGACAAGATCGGCCGCAACTTCCGTACCGAGGCGACCGAGAAGCAGGCCGCGAAGGCCCGTCAGACCGAGCGGCTGATCGAGCGGCTGGACGAGGTCGAGGAGCCCCGCAAGGAGTGGGAGCTCCGCATGGAGATCGCGGTGGCCCCGAGATCGGGGGCCGTCGTCGCGACGCTGCGCGATGCCGTGGTCCGGCGCGGCGCGTTCACCCTCGGCCCGGTGAACCTGGAGGTCGGCTGGGCCGAGCGGGTGGCGGTCACCGGCGCCAACGGCTCCGGCAAGTCGACCCTGCTGGCCGCGCTCCTGGGCCGGCTCCCGCTGGACGAGGGCAACGCCTCGCTGGGCCCCGGGGTGGTCGTCGGCGAGGTGGACCAGGCGCGGGGGCTGTTCCTCGGCGACGAACCCCTGGTGGAGGCCTTCGGCGCCGCGGTGCCCGACATGGTTCCCGGCGACGTGCGCACGTTGCTCGCCAAGTTCGGGCTCCGGGCCGCGCACGTGCCGCGCCCGGCCGCCACCCTGTCGCCGGGGGAGCGGACCCGGGCGGCGCTGGCGCTGCTCCAGGCGCGCGGGGTGAACCTCCTCGTGCTCGACGAGCCGACCAACCACCTGGACCTGGCCGCGATCGAGCAGCTGGAGTCCGCGCTCGCCTCCTATCCCGGTACGCTGCTGCTGGTCACTCACGACCGCCGGATGCTGGAGGCGGTGCACACCACCCGGCGCGTCCACGTCGACGGCGGCAGGATCACCGAAAGCTGACCGGGACGACCCGCCGGACCTGACTGTTGACGCAACTTTCGCAAGCAGCCGCAAGTAATTGCTTCTATTGCCTTATAGTTTCATCATGACGCGACGGCTTGCAGAAGTGGCCAAGAAGGTCGGGATGAGCGAGGCGACGGTCAGTCGCGTGCTCAACGGGAAGCCCGGGGTGTCCGAGGCGACCCGTGAGGCCGTCCTGACGGCGCTCGACGTGCTGGGCTACGAGCGGCCGACCCAGCTGCGCGGCGACAGGGCGCGGCTGGTCGGGCTCGTCCTGCCCGAGCTGCAGAACCCCATCTTCCCTGCTTTCGCCGAGGTTGTCGGGGGTGCGCTGGCCCAGCAGGGGTTCACCTCCGTGTTGTGCACCCGCACCCTGGGCGGCGTCTCCGAGGCGGAGTACGTCGATCTGCTGCTCCAGCAGCAGGTGTCCGGCGTGGTCTTCGCCGGAGGCCTGTTCGCCCAGGCGGACGCCTCCCACGAGCACTACGAGCTGCTGCGGGAGCGGCGCCTGCCGACCGTGCTGGTGAACGCCGCGGTCGCGCACCTCGCCTTCCCCCAGGTCTCCTGCGACGACGTGGCCGCCGCCGAGATGGCGCTCGGCCACCTGCGGTCGCTGGGCCACGAGCGGATCGGCATGGTGCTCGGCCCTCCCGACCACGTGCCCTCCCGGCGCAAGCTGGACGCGGCGGACCTCGACCCCGAGTTCGTGGAACACACCATGTTCTCCCTGGAAGGGGGGCACGCGGCGGCCGCGCGGCTGATACGCAAGGGGGTGACCGGCGTCATCTGCGCCAGCGACGTGATGGCCCTGGGCGCGATAAGGGCGGCCCGCAGGGCGGGGCTCTCCGTGCCCGACGACGTCTCGGTGATCGGCTACGACGACTCCGCGCTGATGAACTGCACCGATCCGCCGCTGACGACGCTGCGCCAGCCGATCGACGCGATGGGCCGCGCGGTCGTCGACCTGCTCGCCGCCCAGATCGACAAGGCCCTGGTGCCGGCCGACGAGCTGCTCTTCGAGCCCGAGCTGGTGGTCAGGGCCTCGACCGGCCCGGTCAGGCGCTGAAGGGGCCCCGCCGGTCTCCCCGTGCTCCGAGCCGGACCCGTTCGGGCCGCCCGCCCCTGATCCCGTTCACGGACGATCCAGCATGCTGATGTCGTTATCTTCCGGTTTAGCATTCGCCTGTTACGAATATACGTCGTGAACAAGAAAGAAAAATGTTCACAGTTTTCTGGAAGTGACCCCCTGCGACTGGAGGCGGCACCGGGTGACCTCGCGTCGGCCCGCGTGTTCCCCGGCCCGGGGTGGCTCACGCGACCGGTCTGTACCCTCCGCGGATTCGCCGGCGGGCCACCATGCGCCCCTTTCGCCGAGGTTCGGCGCTTTGGCTCGCGCCGGAACATCTTGGGACCTCCCGTTTGCCGTTTTCGTTACGCTGAGTAGTTGTTGATCTCTTAAAGTTATCGCGACAAGTATGGAAGATCCATCGCTTGCCGCCCCCCGAAGACATGCCTCGTCATTCGGAAGGAAGAGATCTTGCGTAAGAGATTTGCCGCGCTCACCTCGGCGGGCGTGGGCGCTTTGATGGTCATCCTGGCGGCACCGGCGGTGGCCGACCCCACCGCCAACACCATCGTCACGTTCTCGGTGGAGGCGGGAAGCCTGGACATCGCCGCGCCCGCCGGCCCGATCGACCTCGGCTCCGCTCCCCCCGGTGGCACGCTCACCGGGGAGATCGGTCCCGTGTCGGTCTCCGACACCCGCGGTGGGGCCGACTCGGCCTGGACCGCGACGGTGTTCGCGACGGACTTCACCGACGCCGCGCTGACGATTCCCTTCGCCTCCGTGGAGTACTGGTCCGGGTCGGAGACCGCCACCACCGGCGGCGGCACCTTCGTTCCGGGACAGCTCACGGTGGACGACGCGGTCCCCCTGACGGGCACGACGCTGACCGCCATCCCGGCCATGGCCCACACGGGAGGCACGGGAGGCAGCACGGCGACGTGGAACCCCACGCTGATCGTCAACATTCCCATCACGGCTCAGGTCGGCGACTACACCGGGACGGTGACACATCAGGTGGCATAGCCGGATCGCTGGACCCTTCACGCTGACGCTGCTGGTCGCGCTGTGTTCCAGCGTGACCGGCGTGTCGGCCGGTGTGTCGGCCGGCGAGAGCCTGGTCGCCGCCGACCCCCGGGGCACGATCGGCATCCGCCTTCTCGAGGCACCGGTCAGCCGCCGCGGCGATCCTCGCGCGCTCTCCTACATCGTCGACCATCTCCATCCGGGCACCACCATCCGGCGGAAGGTGGAGATCTCCAACACGTCCAGGAGACCGCAGCACGTCAGCCTGTATCCGGCCGCGGCCGACGTCGTGCGGAACGGTTTCCACGCACCGGCGGGGCGCCCCAGGAACGAGCTGGTGAGCTGGATCTCGCTCGACCGCGACTCGGTCGACCTGCCGCCGGGGGGCACGGCGACCGCCCAGGTAACGATCAAGGTGCCGCTCGTCGCCTCGCGTGGCGAGCGGTTCGCCGTGGTCTGGGCGGAGGTCGCCGCCGAAGCCAACGACTCCCACCCCGTGCGCGTCGTCAACCGGGTCGGGATCCGCGTCTACCTCGATGTCGGGCCGGGCGGGGAGCCGCCGTCGGACTTCCGCATCGAGGAACTGACGCCCAAGCGCACCGCGGACGGCAACCCGCAACTGCTGACACTGATCCGTAACACCGGAGGGCGCACCCTGGACATGAACGGGGCGCTGTCGCTGACGGACGGCCCCGGCGGCCTGCAGGCCGGGCCTTTCCCCGCCGACCTGGGGGTCACGCTGCTTCCCGGCGTCGTCGCTCCGGTGACCGTGACCATGGACCGGCGCATGCCCGAAGGCCCGTGGAGGGGCAGGGTCACCCTGGCGAGCGGCATGGTGAAACGGGCGGTCTCCGCCACCTTCACCTTCCCGGCGGCGGGCCAGGGCTTCTCCGTCGAGCCCGACGAGAACCACCTGCCCCTGGTGGGGCTGGTGGCCGGGGTGGTCGTGCCCGTCACCGCCCTCGGCCTCATGGTGCGCCGCAGGCGCCGGGCCGCCGCCCCGACGAGCTGACGCTCCGCGTCGGGGCGGCGGCCCGGTGGCCGTGCCGGACGGGCGGGGCGACCCGCCCGCCGCTCACTTCGAGACGTAGAGGACCTTCCAGCTGCCCGCGTACAGGCAGTTCAGGGAGGGCTTGGCGGCCTTGGCCTCGGAGCAGACCTTGAGCTCGACCTGGTAGAGGTCGCGCTGGGTGAACGTGAACGGCTTCGGGGTGCCGTACGAGCAGTCGACGATGCTGCGGTGCTTGAACGGCAGGTTCTTGCCGTCGGCGGTCCGGTAGGTGAGGCGGAAGACCGCCCAGCCGCAGGAGGAACCCCTCGTCAGGTCGTAGACCTTGCCGGAGATCCTGCCTCTCTCGGCGGCGGGGATGACCGCGTGGTCCTCGCCGGAGACGGTCAGCGAGCCGTTCGCCTTCGCCCTCCTGCCGGGGGCGTAGTAGGTGCCCCACGGACCGGCGCCCTGCGCCGCCGTCGTGCCGGTGGCAGCCGGTCCGGTCGGGGCCTGCGCGGTCGCCGCCTGGGCGGTCGCCGGGGCGATGGAGACGAGGGCGGTGGCGAGGGCGAGTCCTGTGAGGAGGCGACTGATCGTCATGGGAGGGGTTCCTTTCCGGCTGTTGTGCCCACAGTGTGTGACGGACCGCTTTCAGCCGGGTTGACCGCTCACTGCAAACGAGTATCAGCCACCTATCGGGGGGAAGGGGGAGTCAACAGGAGGTAGGTACATGGAAGCGCTGGGAATCGACATCGGCGGGTCGGGGATCAAGGGCGCGCCGGTGGACGTCGCGAAGGGGCGGCTGACGCGAGAGCGGCTGCGCATCCCCACTCCGGACCCCGCCAAGCCCGAAGCCGTGGCCGCGGTGGTGGCGGAGATCGTCGAGCACTTCGCCTGGGACGGGCCGATAGGGGTGACCTTTCCGGGGATCGTGGTCGACGGGGTCGCCAGGTCGGCCGCCAACGTGGACAAGGACTGGATCGGCACGGACGCGCGGCAGCTGTTCACCAAGGCGACGGGGCTGCCGACGGCCGTGCTGAACGACGCCGACGCGGCCGGCCTGGCCGAGGTGGCGGCGGGCGCCGCCAAGGGCAGAACGGGCGTGGTGATGCTGCTGACCTTCGGCACCGGGATCGGCAGCGCCCTGCTCATCGACGGCCGCCTGGTGCCCAACACCGAGCTCGGCCACCTGGAGATCAGGGGCAAGGAGGCCGAGAAGCGCGCCTCCGACCAGGCCCGCGAGGCGCACGACCTCGACTGGGACGAGTGGGCCGAGAAGGTGCAGGAGTATCTGGAACACGTCGAGGCGCTGTTCTCCCCGTCGCTGTTCATCATCGGGGGTGGGGTCAGCAAGAAGGCCGACAGGTTCCTGCCCCACATCAAGCTGCGCACCCCGATCGTCCCGGCGGGTCTTCAGAACGAGGCGGGCATCGTGGGCGCCGCCATGGCGGCCGTGGGGTAGCGGCGGCCCCACCCGGGTGCGCGCTTCACGCAGGCGGCCCGGGGAGGTCGGCGTATGCCACGGGCGAGCGGCGGGGATCGGGAACGGGAACGGCGGGGAACGGCGGGGATCGGGAACGGCGGAGAGCGCCCGGCGGGGGCCGGGGAGTCTCGGGGGTCTCCGGCGTCCGCCGGAGGGTTCGGCGGCGGCCGTCGCGCACCGCCCGGGAGAGGCTCCGGAGAGGAGTATGAAACTTTCATCGCGCTAGAAATCTGTTCGGTGAGGTCAGAGGCTGGGACGGCCCTATTCGAGGGCCTCCGACGTGCAACAAGCTGTACACATCCGTGAAACATCCGGAACATGGGAGCGCTCCCACCATCCCCCTGGAGATGATCACGAATGACAGTCAATCCGCGCCGCCAAGCCTGGCGCAACCGGTTTGCGGCCACGGCGGCCATGCTCGTGGCCGCCGCCGGCCTCGCCACCGGGCAAGCCGCCACGGCGCACGCCGCAGTCGCCTGCGACGTCGCCTACACCACCACTGACTGGCAGGGCGGATTCACCGCCAGCGTCACCCTCAAGAACCTCGGTGACCCGCTTACCAACTGGACCCTGGGCTTCGCCTTCACCGCCGGGCAGACCGTCCAGCAGGGCTGGTCGGCGACCTGGGCCCAGTCGGGCACCCAGGTCACCGCGAAGAACCTCGCCTGGAACGGCGCCCTCGCCACCGGCGCCTCCACCAGCATCGGCTTCAACGGGTCGTGGAACGGGAGCAACCCCAAGCCCGCCGCCTTCACGGTCAACGGCGTCACCTGCGGCGGGCAGAACCCGGTCAACCAGCCCCCCACGGTCAGCCTGACCAGCCCCGCCTCCGGCTCCTCCCACCAGGCCGGCGCCGCGGTGCCGCTCGCGGCGACCGCGAGCGACGACGGCTCCGTCAGCAAGGTGGAGTTCTACGTCGACGGCGCGCTGGTGAACACCGACACCAGCGCCCCCTACTCCTACTCCGCCACCGGCCTGTCGTCCGGCTCCCACACGGCCAGCGCCAAGGCCTTCGACAACGCCTCCCCGGCGCTGTCCACCCAGACCGCCGCGGTTCCCTTCACCGTGGGCGGCGCCCCGACGCCGTCGATCGTCGCCTCCCCGACCTCCCTCAGCGTTCCCGAGGGCGCCTCCAGGACGGCCGGCTTCAGGCTCAGCCAGGCGCCGAGCGGCAACGTCACGGTCAACCTGACCAAGACGGGTGACGCGGACCTCACCATCTCGCCCTCCACGCTGGCCTTCACCGCCGCCAACTGGAACACGGCGCAGAACGTGACGGTCTCGGCGGCCCAGGACGCCGACGAGGCGAACGGCACCGCCACCGTCGCGGCCGCCGCCACCGGCCACACCGGTGCCTCCGTCGCGGTGACCGAGGCCGACGACGACGGCGACACGCCGCCGATCACGCACGTCGACAACCCGTACGACGGAGCCGACGGCTACGTGAACCCCGACTGGTCGACCAAGGCCGCCGCCGAGCCCGGTGGCGACGCGATCGCCGACATCTCCACCGGCGTGTGGCTGGACCGCATCGCCGCCATCGCGGGCTCCTCCTCGGCCAGGGGCCTGCGCGCCCACCTGGACGAGGCCCTGGTGCAGGACGCCGCCAACGGCAGCAGGCCGCTGACGATCCAGGTCGTCATCTACAACCTGCCCAACCGCGACTGCTCGGCGCTCTCCTCCAACGGTGAGCTGCTCATCGCCGAGAACGGCCTGAACCGCTACAAGACCGAGTACATCGACCCGATCGCCGCGATCATGGGCGAGTCGAAGTACGCCGGCCTGCGGATCTCGACGATCATCGAGATCGACTCGCTGCCGAACCTGGTCACCAACCTCAACCTGGCGAAGTGCCAGGAGGCCAAGGACAGCGGCGCCTACGTCAACGGCGTCCGCTACGCCCTGGACAAGCTGCACGCGATCAAGAACGTCTACACCTACATCGACGCCGGGCACCACGGCTGGCTCGGCTGGGACTCTAACTTCGGTCCGTCCGCCGACCTGTTCGCGAGCACCGTCGCCGGCACCGCCGCGGGCTTCGACAGCGTGGACGGCTTCATCACCAACACCGCCAACTACTCGCCGCTGCGCGAGCCGCACTTCACCATCAACACCACCGTCAACAACCAGAACATCCGCCAGTCCGAATGGGTCGACTGGAACTTCTACGTCGACGAGCTCTCCTTCGCCCAGGCCTTCAGGAACACGCTGATCCAGAAGGGCTTCAAGTCCAACATCGGCATGCTGGTCGACACCTCCCGCAACGGCTGGGGAGGCGCGGCCCGCCCGGCCGCTCCCAGCACCTCGACGGACCTGAACACCTTCGTCGACCAGTCGCGCGTCGACCGCAGGTACCACGCCGGCAACTGGTGCAACCAGAGCGGTGCCGGACTGGGCGAGCGCCCGCGTGCCAACCCCGCCACCGGTCTGGACGCCTACGTCTGGATCAAGCCCCCGGGCGAGTCCGACGGCTCCAGCAAGCCGATCCCGAACAACGAGGGCAAGGGCTTCGACGAGATGTGCGACCCGGCCTACGAGGGCAACGAGCGCAACGGCCACAACAAGAGCGGTGCCCTGGCCGACGCGCCGATCTCCGGCCAGTGGTTCTCCGCCCAGTTCCGCCAGCTGCTCCAGAACGCCTACCCGGCGCTCCCGTAGCCCGCTGATCCCGGGTCCCGCTCCAGCGGGGCCCGGGTGGGTCCCGAACACGACGGCCCCGTCACCCCGGCCCCGGGGGGCGGGGCCGTCTCCCTGTAAGGGGCCGCCTCCTTTTATTGAGATGCGGTGGAGCGGCGGCTCGGGCAGCATGGTCGGTCGGGCCTTCGCACAGGGGCCTTCAGGTGTGGAGCCTCACACGCGCCCTCGCGGCGACGGGTGGGCCTGCACACGTGGGCCGAAAGTATCCTGGGTTCAGTATGGGAACGCCTCCTTTGACATCGCCTCTCTCCGACCTGCACGCACGCCTGCCCGAGCTCACGCTGCGTGACCAGCGGCGACTTCGCCGCAGGCTCGACGGGGCCCGCAGGGTCAGAAACCGTGCCGCGCAGCAGAAGATCGCCGCGGAGATCACCTCCGACATCGAGCGGGCCGAGCGACGGGTCGCCCAGCGCCGCGCCGGTGTCCCCGCGATCACCTATCCGGAGGCGCTGCCGGTCAGCCAGCGCAGGGACGACATCCTGGAGGCGATCCGCGACAACCAGGTCGTGATCGTCGCCGGAGAGACCGGTTCCGGCAAGACCACCCAGCTGCCGAAGATCTGCCTTGAGCTGGGCCGGGGCGTCAAGGGCCTGATCGGGCACACCCAGCCCCGCCGCATCGCCGCCCGTACCGTGGCCGAGCGCGTCGCCGAGGAACTCGACACCCCGCTCGGCGACGCCGTGGGCTACAAGGTGCGCTTCACCGACCAGGTGAGCGACGGCACCCTCGTCAAGGTCATGACGGACGGCATCCTGCTGGCCGAGTTGCAGAACGACCGCGACCTCGACCAGTACGACACGCTGATCGTCGACGAGGCGCACGAGCGCAGCCTCAACATCGACTTCATCCTCGGCTATCTCAAGCAGCTCCTCCCGCGCCGCCCCGACCTGAAGGTGATCATCACCTCGGCGACCATCGACCCCGAGCGCTTCTCCAAGCACTTCGGCGACGCGCCGATCGTGGAGGTCTCCGGCCGGACCTACCCCGTCGAGGTGCGTTACCGGCCGATCGCCGAGGACGACGACCAGATCCAGGCGATCGGCAACGCCGTCGACGAGCTGTGCGCGGAGGGACCCGGCGACATCCTGGTCTTCCTCAGCGGCGAACGGGAGATCCGCGACACCGCCGAGGCGCTGTCGAAGCGCAAGGACGCCGAGATCCTGCCGCTGTACGCCAGGCTGTCCGCCGCCGAGCAGCACCGGGTCTTCCAGCGGCACACCAACCGCCGGGTCGTGCTGGCCACCAACGTGGCCGAGACCTCGCTGACCGTGCCGGGCATCAAGTACGTGGTCGACCCCGGCTTCGCCAGGATCTCCCGCTACAGCCACCGGACCAAGGTCCAGCGCCTGCCCATCGAGGCGATCTCCCAGGCCTCGGCCAACCAGCGCAAGGGCCGCTGCGGCCGTGTCTCCGAGGGCATCTGCATCCGGCTGTACGAGGAGGACGACTTCGTCACCCGGCCGGAGTTCACCGACCCGGAGATCCTGCGCACCAACCTCGCCTCGGTCATCCTGCAGATGACCTCGATCGGCCTGGGCGACATCGGGGCCTTCCCGTTCGTCGAGCCGCCCGACCAGCGCCAGGTCAGGGACGGCTACGACCTGCTGCTCGAACTGGGCGCCTTCGACCAGGCCAGGCAGATGACCCCGCTCGGCCGCAAGCTGGCCGGGCTCCCGGTCGACCCGCGCCTGGCCCGCATGGTGCTGGAGGCCGACCACAACGGCTGCGTACGCGAGGTCATGGTCATCGCCTCCGCCCTGTCGATCCAGGACCCGCGCGAGCGACCGGCCGACAAGCAGCAGGCCGCCGACGAGAAGCACCGCCGCTTCGCGGACAAGGAGTCCGACTTCGTCTCGTACCTGAACCTGTGGGAATACCTGCAGGAGCAGCAGAAGGAGCTGTCGTCCAGCGCGTTCCGGCGATTGTGCAAGGCCGAGTTCCTCAACTACCTGCGCGTCCGCGAGTGGCAGGACGTCTACAGCCAGCTCCGCCAGATGTCGAAGAGCCTGGGTGTCACCCTCAACGGCACCCCCGGTGACGAGCAGAAGATCCACGTCTCCCTGCTGTCGGGCCTGCTGTCCCACGTAGGCGTCAAGGACATCGACAAGAAGACCGCCGACGCCGGTGGCGGCCGCCGTCCCCCGAACGAGCCGCGCAGGCCCATGACGGAGTACGTCGGCGCCCGCAACGCCCGGTTCGCGATCTTCCCGGGCTCCGCGCTCGCCAAGAAGCAGCCGCTCTGGGTGATGTCCGCCGAGCTGGTGGAGACCTCCCGGCTCTGGGCCCGGGTCAACGCCAAAATCGAACCCGAGTGGGTCGAGCCGCTCGCCCAGCACCTGATCAAGCGCACCTACTCCGAGCCGCACTGGGAGAAGAAGCAGGGCTCGGTGATGGCCTACGAGAAGGTCACCCTGTACGGCGTCCCGATCGTGGTCCAGCGCAAGGTCAACTACGGTCGCATCGACCCCGAGCTGAGCCGGGAGCTGTTCATCCGGCACGCCCTGGTCGAGGGTGACTGGGAGACCCACCACGCCTTCTTCAGGGAGAACCGCAAGCTGCTCGAAGAGGTCGAGGAGCTGGAGGAGCGGGCCCGGCGCCGCGACATCCTCGTCGACGACGAGACGCTGTTCGACTTCTACGACCAGCGCGTCCCCGCCGACGTCGTCTCCGGGCGCCACTTCGACTCCTGGTGGAAGAAGGCCAGGGCCGACCAGCCCGACCTGCTCAGCTTCGAGAAGTCGATGCTGATCAGCGAGACGGCGGGTGACGTCAGCCAGCGCGACTACCCCGACGTGTGGCGCCAGGGCGGCCTGCGCTTCCCCCTGACGTACCAGTTCGAGCCCGGCACCGACGCCGACGGCGTCACCGCGCACATCCCGCTCGCGCTGCTCAACCAGGTCAACGTCGAGGGCTTCGACTGGCAGATCCCCGGGCTGCGCGAGGAACTGCTCACCGCGCTCATCCGGAGCCTGCCCAAGCAGATCCGGCGTAACTTCGTCCCCGCTCCCAACTACGCCAAGAAGGCCCTGGAACGGGCCGAACCCACCCAGGAGCCGCTGCTCGCGGTGCTGGAACGCGAGCTGCTGAACCTGACCGGCGTCCAGGTGCCGCGCGAGGCCTGGCAGCCCGACCTGGTCCCCGACCACCTCAAGATCACCTTCCGGGTGATCGACGGTCGCAAGCAGAAGCTGGCCGAGAGCAAGGACCTGGCCGGGCTGAAACGGCGGCTCGCTCCCAAGCTCCGCCAGACCCTGTCCAAGGCCGCCGACGGCCTGGAGAAGACCGGCCTGACGGGATGGACCGTGGGCGCGCTGCCCAAGACGTTCGAGCAGCGCAGGATGAAGGCCTACCCGGCGCTCGCCGACGAGGGCGCCACCGTGGCCGTACGGATGTTCGAGACCGAGGCCGAGCAGCGCCGGGCGATGTGGGAGGGTACCCGCAGGCTGCTGCTGCTCAACACACCGTCACCGGCCAAGTGGGTGCTCGGCCGCCTCGGCAACCAGTCCAAGCTCGCCCTGAGCCGCAGCCCGCACGCCGGGGCCACCGCCCTGTTCGACGACTGCATCGCCTGCGCCGCCGACCACCTCATGACCGAGCACGGCGGTCCGGTCTGGGACGAATCGGCCTTCGCCGCGCTCCACGACAGGGTCCGGGCCGAGCTGTTCGACACCACCGCCGAGGTGGTCGCCAGGGTCGAGAGCATCCTCAAGGTCTGGCACACCGTCTCGAACCTGCTGCCGGGGTCCCGCTCAACCCCCGCGATCGAGGACATCCGCGACCAGGTGGCCAACCTCGTCTACCCGGGTTTCGTCACCGAGACCGGCTACAAACGCCTGCCCGACCTGCTCCGCTATCTGAAGGGGGCCGAACGGCGGCTGGAGAAGGTCCACGAGGACGCGTTCCGCGACGGGGAGCGGATGGACAGGGTGCACGACATCGAGGACGACTATCACGAGCTGGTCGAGAAGCTCCCCCCGGCCCGCCGCTCCGACGACGACGTCCGCCAGATCCGCTGGATGATCGAGGAGCTCAGGGTCAGCTACTTCGCCCAGACCCTCGGCACCCCGTACTCGATCTCCGACAAGCGCATCCGCAAGGCGATGGAGAAGCTCTGAACTCCGTAATCACAGGAAGATCGAGGTGTCGAGGTCGAAGTCGACGGGGGAGGGGATCCGGAGCGGCTTGCCCATCTCGGTGTGGGTCATGGTCCGGTAGCTGCCGTCCTCGGGGTCGCTGAGGACCGTGACCGCCGGAGGAGAGGCGACCGGATCGACGATCAGCATGATCGGGACGCCGCAGCCCGCGTAGATCCGGGGCTTCGTGGCGCGGTCCATTTCCATGCTCCCGGGTGAGACGATCTCCGCCACCAGGACGAGCCCCGAGGAGAGGATCTCGCGGTCTCCCCAGAGGGGCGCGTTCACGGGAAGCAGGCAGTAGTCGGGGACGATGGTGTCACGAGGGCCTTCGACGCAGATGCCGACGTCGCCGGAGAAGCTTTCCCAGCCGTTCTCGCCCTCCACGGGGATCAGAGCCCTGCTGAGACATCTGGCTATGCGCGCGTGCCGGGGGGTCGCGGAAGGACTCACGATCAGGTTCCCGTCGATGACTTCGGCCCGAAGGCCGCGGATGGGGGGAAGGGACTCGAAGATCTCCCTCGGGGTCCGAGGGAGTGGCCGGTCCTCCGGAGTGGTGTGCTGGGCGGGTGGCTGGGGCGCGGGGCGCTGGGTGGATCGCTGAGACGCTGTCATCACCATCGACCTGTATCCCTCCGTGTCCGAACAAGCGCTCTAAGTGTCGCATGGCGGCCCGGCCGGACGTGGGGCGTATGCCGCGTGATTATGGATCAGCTCGGCGGTGACGCGGCGAAGGCGTGGAAGCGATGCGGGTATGCGGGCACGCCTGTGTGAGGGGCTCGCTCCGCCGTGGTCCCGGCCGGTGTCGCCTCGGTCGGCCGGGCTACGATCGTGAGCTTGAACGGAAAGGGAGGCACCGTGGTCCGGGCGCTGGTGTTCGACGTGGGCGAGACGCTGATCGACGAGACGCGCATCTGGTCGCGCTGGGCCGACCGGCTGGGCGTCACCCGGTTCACCATGCTCGGCGTGCTCGGCGGCATGGCCGCGCTCGACAGGTCGTTCGAGGACGCCTTCCGGCTGCTGCGGCCCGGCTTCGACGTCGAGGCCGAGCAGGAGGCGTGGAAGCGTGACGATCCGGACGGGCTACGGGTCAACTTCGACGCCGACGACCTCTACCCGGACGTGCGGCCCGCCCTGGCGGCGCTGCGCGACCTCGGCCACGAGCTGATCATCGCGGGCAACCAGCCGCCGCAGGCGCGCGACGCGCTCGTCGCGATGGACCTGCCCGTCGACGCGGTGCACACCTCCGACGGCTGGGGCGTCTCCAAGCCGGCCCCGGAGTTCTTCGCCAGGGTCGCCGCGGTGTCGGGACGCGAGCCCGGCGAGATCCTCTACGTGGGCGACCGGCTGGACAACGACGTGCTCCCCGCGCGGGCGGCGGGCATGCGGACCGCCCTGATCCGCCGGGGACCCTGGGGGCACCTGCACGCGGAGCGCCCCCGGGCCGCCGAGGCGGACCACGTCGTCGACGACCTGCACGCCCTGGTCGCCGCGCTCGCCCGCTGACCGTCGTACGCCGCACCTTGTCCGGGGAAGCCCCGTCCGGGGAAGCCCCGTCCGGGGAAGCCCCGTCCGGGGAAGCCCCGTCCGGGGAAGGTCAGGGAGTCCCCCACTGCGTGCCGACGCCGGCGCCGGCGCGCACCGCCGACGGGACACCGGCGGGGGCGTCGACCGTGTACGCGTAGAAGGTACGCGGCTCGACGACGGTGCCCGAGGTCTCCGGGGTTCCCGAGTTCACGTAGACGTTGTTGCGCTGCACCGCCCGTCCCGGGCCGCTGTCGGCGTAGCCGCTCGCGGAGAAGAGCGGGTGGGGCACGTCCTGGAAGTAGTTGCCCTCCACGACCACCCCGGCGTTCTCCGTCGAGGCCACCCCGTACAGCTCGTTGCCCAGGAAGTAGTTGTTGAAGACGTGCACCGGCTCGCCGAAGCGGATGCGCGGGTGGCGCTGCCGGCTGTTGTCGAAGAAGTTGTGGTGGATCGTCACCTTGAGGTGGCCGATGTCGGTGCCCGCGGCGCCGTCGGAGTGGCTGATCAGCATGCTCTTGTCGGAGTGGTCGAAGTGGTTCCACGACACGGTGACGTAGTCGGCGCCGCGCACCACGTCGATCGAGCCGTCGACCGCGCCGGAGAAGGTGTTGTGGTCGATCCAGATGTGGTGCGACTGCTGGCCGACGTTGATCGCGTCGTCCTCGGCCTCGGTGAACCGGATGTTGCGCACGATCACGTTGTACGACCGGTAGAAGTCCAGGCCGCCGCCGGTGATGTGACCCGAGGTGCCCACCCCGATGATGGTCTTGTTCGGCCGGACCCCCTGCTTGCTGGTGATCGCGATGGTGCCCGCCACCCGGATGACGAGCGTCTCCTTGCTGTCGATGTACTCCAGGAACGCGTCGGCGTCGGTCACGGTGACGGTCCGCCCGCCCGCGCCGCCGGTGGTGCCGTTCTGGCCGAGGGCGTTGACCGACGCGAAACCGACCGGGGTGCCCACCGCCGCGGCGGTCCCGGTCGCGGCACCCGCGCCGGCCGGGGTCACGGAGAGGGCGGTGGCCAGCAGGGCCGTGGCGACGGCGGCGGTGGCGGCGCGGAGGGCCGTACCCCGCCGGGTCGCGTGATCGGCGGTGATCTGGGGCATGGTGGTCGCCTTCCTGATGGAGAAGCCTTCACGGGCGTTCCGGGGAGGCTCCGGGGGAGTTTCGGGAGAGGAGGCCGCCGCCCGCCGGTGGGGGGAGTCCGGCGGGCGGCGATCGGGGGAGGGAGCTAGCAGCCGATCTTCCCGACACCCGCGCCGGCGGACACGGTCGCCGGGACGGTCGCGGGGTCGTCGACGGTGTACGGGTAGTACGTGCGCGGCTCGACGACGGTGCCGGCCGTCTGGGGGGTGCCGGAGCCGACGTAGCGGTTGTTCCGCTCCACCACCCGGCCGGGACCGCTCTTGTCGTAGCCCACGTAGATCGGGTGGGCGACGTTCTCGAAGTAGTTGCCCTCGACGAGCACGCCGGCGTTCTCCGTGGACGCGACGCCGTAGAGCGCGTTGTCGCGGTAGTAGTTGTTGAGGACGTGGACCGGTTCGGCGAAGCGCACCCGGGGGTGCCGCTGGTCGGTGCCGTCGAAGAAGTTGTGGTGGTAGGTGACGCGCAGCTTCCCGACGTCGGCGGTGTAGCTGTCCGAGTGGCCCAGCAGTGCCGACTTGCTGTGGTGGTGGAAGTGGTTCCACGAGACCGTGACGAAGTCCGACTCCCGCTTGATGTCGAGCAGGCCGTCGTAGCCGTCCGAGAGGTCGTTGTGGTCGATCCACACGTGGTGCGCCTTGTTCGTGACGCTGATCGAGTCGTCCTCGGCGCCGGTGAACCGGATGTTCCTGATGATCACGTTGTTACCCGGCCGGGTCGTCGAGCCGAGCTGGAGGCCGCCACCGGTGATCTCGGCGGTCGTGCCCACGCCCAGGATGCTCTTGTTCGCGACCACGGTGAGCATGCCGGACACCTGGATGCGGCCGGACACCTGGATCACGTACGGGCCGGGCCGGCCGACGTAGTCCTTCAGGGCCGCGGCCGTGGTCACGGTGACGACGGGCCCTCCGGCACCGCCGGTGGTGCCGTTCTGGCCGAGGGCGTTGACGGTGGCGAAGCCGGTCGGCGTGCCGGTGCAGGCCGCGGCGAGTTTCCCCACCGCCTGCCCTGTCACGGAGCCCGTCCTCGCGGTGGCCGTACCCGAGGCGGTGGTGTCGGCGCTCGCGGCGCCACCCGCGCCGGCGAGCGCGGCGACCAGGAGCGCCGCGGCGGCGGCCGAGCGGAGGCGGGGGCGGGGGCGGTGTTCGGCGTTCATCGTCGTCTCCCTCAGATCTTCCCGACGCCGGCACCGGCGGGCACGATGGTCGGCACCGCGGAGGCCGGATCCGCGCCGTAGGAGTAGTAGGTGCGCGGCTCGGTCACGGTGCCCCGGGTCTCGATGGCGTGGTTGCAGTCGACCAGGATGTTGCCGCGCTCGACCAGGCGCCCGAGGTCCCCGCTGAACTCCACCCGTCCGGGGTTGTTGACGCTGTAGAAGTAGTTGTTCTCGACCAGCACCCCGGCGTCGTAGGTGGACGCGATGCCGTAGCTGTTGTCCCGGTAGTAGTTGTTGTAGACGTGCACGACGTTCGCGAAGCGCACCCGGGGGTGCCGCTGGTCGGAGGCGTCGAAGAAGTTGTGGTGGTAGGTGACGCGCAGCCGGCCGATGTCCTGCGGGCCCGCGTCCTCGTCGTGGGAGAGCAGCAGCGTCTTGTCGTGGTCGTGGAACCTGTTCCAGGAGACGGTCACGAAGTCTGAGCCGCGCTTGATGTCGACCGCGCCGTCGTCCCCGTTGGAGAAGTCGTTGTGGTCGATCCAGACGTGGTGGCTGAACATCTGCACGTTGATCATGTCGTCGGTGGCGCCGGAGAACGCGATGTTGCGGATGATGATGTTGTGCACGGCGTTCGCGGGCGGCGAGGTGACGGAGTCGCTGACCGGCAGGCCGATGTTCAGCCCGCCGCCGACCAGCGCGGCGTTCGCGCCGACCCCGATGATCGTCTTGTCCGACGTGACGTTGTGCATGCCGTCGCTGGAGCCGGTGGGCAGGGTGATCCGGCCGGTGACCTGGATGACGTACGGCCCGGGGCGGGCGATGTAGTCGAGGAACTGCGCGGTCGTGGCCGCGGTGACCGTGGGGCCTCCGGCACCGCCGGTGGTGCCGTTCTGGCCGAGGGCGTTGACGGTGGAGAAGCCGATCTGGGCGTTGACCGGGTCCGCGTACCGCGCGGTTCCGGTCTCCGCCACAGCGGGGCCGATCAGGGCGGAGATCAGGAGGGCGACGGCCGTGAGGATGAGTGCCGTGCGCGGGGTGGTTCCGGGTGCGGGACGCGGCGGCTCCATGGGTTCCGAGGGAAGGGGCCGTGGTGGCGGAGGGGGGGTGGGTCTGGGGGACACGTGTTCTCTGCTCTCTGCGCGCGGTCGCGGTCGCGGCGGCGTGCGGTCAGGCGGCAGCGTGAAGCCGGGAGAGGAGTACGGGATGTCCGCGGTGCGCGGCTCGTCGGCGCGCCGGCCCCGGTCTCCGGTAAGGAGACGGTGCGCCGGTCGCGCGGGAGGCGGTGCGTTCCCACAGCGCGGCGGTCGTCGTCTCGCCGGGCCGGTCCGCCCGTGGGGTGAGGCCGCGCGGCGCGCCGTGGGAGGTGAGGCGGGAGTGGTCACCGCACTCGGGAAAAGGGAGGGCTCGGGTCAGTGCGCGGTTATGGCATCACCACCTTTCAGAGGGTGGGCGCTTCCCGGCGGGGCGCTAGGAAAGCGCTTTCCAGACGGGCCCGAGTTTATGTTTCCAACAAGTTTCTGTCAATGCTCCCGGCCTGCCCTCGGGAGGCGCAGGTGGCGGGCCCGGGTTCACGGAGGTGGCGTACGGTGCGCGGAGGGTGCGCGGAGGGTGCGCGGCGCGGAGGGAGAACCGTTCCGGCGTATGGGGCTCGGGCGGGGGGCGGTTCCGGCGCACGAGGTGCGCGGGCGGGAAACCGTTCGCCCCGGGCCTCGTCGTGTCGATGAGGCCCGGGGGCGCGTCCGGTGATTCGTGTCCGGTTCGCGAGCGCCGGGATTTCCGCGGCGATTCTCAGGTGTCGCGGTACTCGATGTCGGGCTCGATGTGGACGGCGCGCTCCTCGGCGGACAGGTCGCCGTCGTCGAGACCCGCCTCCGAGGCGTACTCCTCCGAGGTCTCGTCGGGGCTCAGCCCCTCGTCCGGCGCCACCAGGCGGGTCCCGTCACGCGGGCTCCGCTCGCGGTCCGGTGCCTCGCGCCGGAGGCGCTCGTCGAGGGTGTCCTGGTGCTCGTCGTCGTGTTCGACGATCTCGTGGTTGAGGCCGAGGTCGTCGGTCCACTCCTCGACCTCGATCGCCTGCTCGTCGCTCAGACCCTCGCGGTCTGGGGGTGTTTCGGTCATACCGCGGCCCTACCCGTTTTATCGCCTTAAATCCCAGGTCAGCTCTCCGTCGCGCCTCCGCCGAGCCCGTGAGCGGCTTTCTCAGCCTTCGGCGCCCGGAGGGTCGTCCGGCAGGTAGACGGGGTGCTGGTTCTCGCGGGCCAGGCGTCCGGCGGCGAGACGGGGCGCGACGTGCGCCGGCAGGAGGGGGGCGGCGGCGTCCCAGGGGAGGAACGCCGCCTCGTCGAGCTCCGCGACCTGCAGCCGTATGCGGGCGGGGTCGTCCAGGACGCCGCCGTCGAACATGAAGTTGATCATCGCGCGGGGGCGGTCCCTCGCCGGCGGAATCCACTGGACCACGAGCAGCTCGCCCGCCTTGACGGACACGCCGAGCTCCTCGGCCACCTCGCGCGTGGCGCCGTCGTGGGGTGCCTCGCCCTCCTCGACGATCCCGCCGGGAAAGTTCCAGCCGGGCCGGTAGTTGGGCTTGACCAGCAGGACGCGGTCCTCCGCGTCGGTGAGCAGCATGCAGGCCGAGACGAACACGCTGGGCAGGGTGGCGTACCAGTCGGCGGGATCGGGATAGGGCTCGCTCATCCCTGCCACGCTACCTCCGTGACCGGCCGGTCACGGATGGATCCGCCGATCCGTCCGCTGCGAGGGAGCCCTTCCCGCCTGGCGGGTCGCCGCCTCTCGCTCAGCCGAGTTTCCTGACCAGGAGTTCCATTTCCAGGTCGTCCCGGGTCGGCACGCCGACGCTCTCGTCGTCGTAGGGGAAGGGGATCATCTCGCCGGTGCGGGTGTAGCCGCGGCGCACGTACCAGGCCAGGAGTTCCTCGCGTGCCGAGATCACCGTCATGCGCATCTCGCCCACGCCCCAGGCGTCGCGGGCGAAGCGCTCGGCCTCGGCGAGGACCGCCTTGCCGAAGCCGCCGCCCTGCAGGGTGGGGCGTACGGCGAACATCCCGAAGTACGCGTACCCGCCCCGGTGCTCCACCTGGCAGCAGGCGACGATCTCGCCTTCCACCTCCATGACGATCATGTGACTTTCCGGCTTCTCGATCTCGGCGGTCACGCTCTCGGCGTTCGTCCGCCGCCCGCTCAGCAGGTTCGCCTCGGTCGTCCATCCGGCGCGGCTCGACTCGCCCCGGTACGCCGAATCGACCAGGAGCACCAGGGCGGGCACGTCCGCGACGGTGGCCGCGCGGAACGTCGGTGGCGCGGTCCGGAAGGGGCTGTTCATGCGGATGATCCTCTCAACAGATGTGAGACGTATGCGAACACCGAGTCGCCGATCATGCGAATCATACCTAAATAGGGCTTTTATCCTTTCTTTTCGTGTAGAGAGCTCTTCGTGTGGAGAATCCTTTATGCCGAGCGGAGAGTGCCGAGCGGAGAGCGCAGCGGCCGTGTCATCCCTGGTGGAGTCGCCGGGAAACGGCTCGGCGCCGGAAGCGCGGGAGGTGTCCCGCGATCCCGGCGCCCGGATTCCCGGGAAGGTGGCGTTCCCCTCCTGCTCGCCACCTTCCTGTCCGTCCCCTGCAGGCGGGGTGCCCCGGCTTCCCCCGAAGCCTTTCCCCGGGCCCCGGCCGGGGCGTCTCGCTCGAACGTCCGTTCAGGCGATCTGCTGAGACGGCCCGCTCGGACGTCTCGCTCAGACCCCGAAGATCGACCAGCGCTGGTTGAAGTCCCCGTTGTCGGACCGCTGGGTGATCCTGGTTCCACTGCCGCTCCCGTCGGCGGTGGCGACCAGGCCGCTGTTGCGGTTCTCCAGCTTCAGGAAGGTCGCGTTGACACTGAAGTCACGGATCCACTGCTGGCTGAGGCTGCCGTCACACGCCTTGGTGATCACGGCCGCGCCGCTGCTCTTGGACTTGCCGTTGACGTCCAGGCAGCCGCCCTGCTGGTTGGCGAAGGTGAAGGCGATCCTGCCGCCTCCCAGGACCTGGACCTGCTCCATGGTCCACCGCTGGTTGAGGAAGGGGCCGTCGTTCTGCAGGACCGCGATGCCGAGGGCGGCGGTGGCCGGGCTCTTGGCCAGCGCGGTCTGCGGGGCGTTCTGCGGTGAGATGTTCACCAGCGTGCCCGCGCTCGCCGACGCGGCCGGTGAGGTGGCCAGGACCCCGGCGACGACCGCCGCCGCGGCGAGCGCCGAGGCGGCGATCGAGGACCTGCGCCCGAGGGCGCCGGAACGGGGATGGACAGGCGACGTGAGATGCTCCGTTTTCTGAATGGCGGGCGAAGGCCGCACCTGACGATCGGAACGCCCCGTCTGTTCGGTGGCGTCCGTACAACCGGCAAGGTAGCGCCCTGCCGAACGCGCCCACCATGGAGAAATACGCGCTCGTCCGGACTTCGGCCGGAGGAGAAACGGGTCTGGCCCGCGCGAGACAGGACTCGCGCGGGCCAGACGTGGGGAGGCCGCGGACCCGGCCCGGGTCCTCGGCGATGATCTAGGTCACTCGGCCGCCTGGAAGGCGCGGCCCGCGAGGGTGGGGACGCCGTTGCTCCGGAACAGCCCGCTGTTGGGCTCGGTGTCGGAGGAGGGCAGGCCGAACCAGGCGTAGCGCTGCACGTACGGCAGGGAGGCCAGCATCTTGGTGGACGCGGTGACGAAGGCGGCCTGCTGCGCGTCCGTGGGGAAGCGGACGCCGTTCGAGAAGTCGATCAGGGCGTACTCGGTGAGCCAGATCGGCTTGCGGTAGCGCTCGTACACGGCCTGGATGTACGACTTGAGCTGGCCGACCGCCGCCTCGGCGCGGAAGTCGCCGCCGTACCAGTGCAGCGTGACGAAGTCGACGCGGTAGTTCTTCTGGGCCGCCCCGGTCATGAACCGGTCCAGCCAGCCGCCCGCCCGGTCACCGCCCCAGGCGACGGCGGGGCTGCCGACCTTCAGGCCGGTCGCGGTGAGCCTCGGCCACAGCGACAGTGCCTTGTCCACGGTCATGTTGGACTGCTCGGCGAAGTCCGGCTCGTTGAAACCGAGCAGGTAGGGAGAGCCGGCGTTCTTCGCCTGGGCGAGGTTCTGGTCGGTGACGCTGTCGGCCCCCCAGATCATCGGGACGAACTCCGTCCCCTTGGGTGTGGTGACGCCGTTGTGGTTCGTGGACCACGTGTAGTACCAGCTCGCGCCGGAGGCTTCGAGCGCCGCGCTGACGTTGGGCGCCTGCCACACGCCCACGCCCTTCTTGCCCGAGGTTCCCGTGGGGGGGACCTCCGGGACCGGCGTGGTCGGGGTCTTGCTGGGAGTGGAGCTCGGGGTGGAGCTCGGGGTCGGCTTGGTCGGCGTGGCGCTGGGGGTGGAACTCGGGGTGCGGCTCGGGCTCGAACTCGGCGCCGGCCTGGTCGGGGTGGCGCTGGGCACCGGGGTGGCCGAGCCCTTGCCGAAGACCTGGAACTCCCAGAGCGAGACGCCGTACTGGCTGGACCGCTTGATGGTGTGGAGCCGCACGTACCGGCCGGTGGCCGACACGTTGAGGGTCTGCACGCCGCCCTTGCCCGCGGTCGTGCTGTGGATCGTCTTCCACCGGCCGCCGCCGGAGGACGTCTGGATCCGGAACGCGGTGGCGTGGGCGCGCTCCCAGTTCAGCACGATCTTGTTGATCGCGGTGGACCTGCCCAGGTCCACCTGCAGCCACTGCGGGTCGGTGAACTTGCTGGACCAGCGGGTGCCGCTGTCACCGTCGACCGCGGCCGCGGCGGACAGGTCGCCTCGCTCGACCGAGGAGGCGACGGCCGCCCGGCCCTGCGACAGGGGGGCTTCGGCCGCGCCCGCGGGAAGGGCGCCGTTCACCGCGGAGGCGCCCACGACGGCCACGAGCGCACTTACGAGCGCGGCGCGGCGTACCTGACGAACAGCCGTGCGACCTGCTGCGATACCACGCGGAACAGTCTCACTCATATGGATGAGGTCCTTCGTACGGGGAGTAGAGATCGGACATTGTCGGCGTATCGGGAGGCGTGCCGGATGGGTCGGACCGCGGATTTCCTGTCGGTCGTGTCCGGTGCCGGACGTGTTCGCTCCTGTACAGGAGACCGGCGGGCGGGCCGGGGACAACGGAAATCCGGAAAGGGATTCCGCGCCCTTCCCGTCGCCCGCGCCGTCCGGGCTCGCGATGGGGCGGTGACCGATCTGCGATACTCCGGAAGTGCGCCGTTCGTCCCGCAGCCCGCTCCGGTTGGTCGCCGACGTCGCCGTCTCGCTCGTCGTGGGGCTGTATCTGGTCGCCCTGGTGATGGACGAGGTGGTGCCGCGCGCCGGTCCGCTGGTGATCCTCGGGACGATCGCGAGTGCGGCGCAGGGCGTGGCGCTGTGGTGGCGGCGTTCCCATCCGGTGCCGGTGATGGCGATCGCGCTCGCCGGAGGGGCCCTCGTCCACTTCCTCGCGCCGCAGGGGATCTTTCCGTTCGCGGGCCTCATCGCACTCGGCTCGCTGGCCGCCGCCCGGCCGCCCCGCGTGTCGCTGCCCGCGCTCGCGGCGCTGCTCGCGCTGACCGCGTCGAACTTCCTCACCGCCTCCAGCGAG
Source organism: Streptosporangium sp. LJ11 (assembly GCF_051918945.1). NCBI lineage: Bacteria > Bacillati > Actinomycetota > Actinomycetes > Streptosporangiales > Streptosporangiaceae > Streptosporangium > Streptosporangium sp. LJ11. The sequence goes on along the minus strand of NZ_JBPXMB010000028.1, from coordinate 97,375 downwards.
GAGGCGCAGTTCGCGATGGCGTTCCCGGTCGTCGCCTGGGCGCTCGGCGAGGTCGTGCGCAACCGGCGCGTGGCGATCGACCAGGAGTCGCGCAGGGCGGTCGGCGAGGAGCAGGCGCGGATCGCCCGGGAGGTGCACGACGTGATCGCGCACAGCGTCTCGGTCATCGTCGTGCAGGCGGCGGCCGCCGACGACGTCTTCGACGAGCGCCCCGACCAGGCGCGCGCCGCGCTGCGCTCGATCGAGGCGGCGGGGCGCGACGCGCTCGGGGAACTGCGCCGGCTGCTGGCCGTGGTACGGCCGGAGACGGGCGAGGAGTCGCTCCGGCGGCCGGGACTCGACCGGCTCGGGGAGCTCGTGGAGCCGTTCCGCGCCGCCGGTCTGGAGGTCGCGGTGCGCAGGGAGGGAACCGGCGCCGGTACCGGTGGTGCGCTGCCGGCCGGGGTCGACCTCTCCGCCTACCGGATCGTCCAGGAGGCGCTCACCAACACGCTGCGTCACGCGGGCGCCGGCCGCGCGGAGGTGACCGTCAGGGCCGCCGCGGGGATGCTCGAACTGGACATCCTCGACGACGGGCGCGGGAGCGGCACGGGTGACGAGGGGGGTGGCGACGGCGGCACCGGCCACGGGATCGCGGGGATGCGCGAGCGCGCCGCGATGCTCGGCGGCACCCTCGACGCGGGCCCGCTGCCCGGCGGCGGGTTCCGCGTCCACGCTCGCCTGCCGTTGGGGGCGGTGCGATGAACGTTCGTGTCCGTCTGCCGTTGAGGGCGCCGCGATGAACGTCCGTACCCGCGCTCGCCTGCCGTTGGAGGCGGTGCGATGAGCATCCGGGTGGTGATCGCCGATGACCAGGCGCTGGTCCGCGGCGGCTTCCGGATGATCCTGGAGGCGAGGGCGGATCTCGAGGTGGTCGGCGAGGCAGGGGACGGCGGGGAGGCCGCGATTCTGGTCGAGCGGCTGAGGCCCGACGTCGTCCTGATGGACGTGCGGATGCCCGGCGTCGACGGGCTGGAGGCGACCCGGCGGATCGTCGCCTCGGGGAGTCCGGTCCGGGTCATCGTCCTGACCACCTACGACGTCGACGAGTCCGTGTTCGCCGCCCTGCGCGCCGGGGCGAGCGCGTTCCTGCTCAAGGACGTGCGGCCCGCCGAGCTGGTGGAGGCGATCCGCGTGGTGGCGCGCGGCGACGCACTGCTCGCGCCGTCGGTCACCCGCAGGCTGCTCGACCGTTTCGTCACCGTTCTGCCTGATCCCGGTGGCTCGCCGCCCGATCTCGGCTCGCTGACCGGGCGGGAGGTCGAGGTGCTGCGGCTGGTCGCGCTCGCGCTGTCCAACGCCGAGATCGCCGAGCGGCTCGTGCTCACCGAGGCCACGGTCAAGACGCACGTCTCCTCGGTGCTGCGCAAGCTCGGCCTGCGCGACCGGGTCCAGGCCGTCGTCCTCGCCTACGACGTGGGACTCGTGCGCCCGCGCTCCACCTGAACGAGGAGCCGGTCCTCCGGGAGCCGCGCTCCGGACGACCCCGACGGGTACGGATTCAGACGCGCAGATCGCCGAGGGCCGGGAGCAGCTGGAGCTTCTCCTGGCTCTCGCTGCCCGGCACGGCGGTGAAGACCAGCAGCATCTGGGACTGGTCGGGGTCGACCAGGGTCTGGCAGTGCAGCTCCAGCAGGCCGAGCCGCGGGTGCAGGATGCGCTTCGTCCCGCAGAACGGGCCCAGGACGGGGTGCTCGTGCCAGAGCGCGGCGAACTCCGGGCTCGCCGCCAGCAGCGCGTCGACCAGCGCGGCCGCGCGCGAGCCCCTGCCGTCCCGCGTGTACGCGTCGCGCAGGCTGGCCGTGAAGAGGCGGTCGTGCGTCGGGTGGTCGTCCTCGGGATAGATCAGCCGCGCGGCCGGGTCGGTGAACCAGCGGTAGTGCATGCTGCGCGCCATCCCGGTGTGGACGCTCTCGTCGCCCATCAGCGCCACCGCGAGCCGGGTCTGCCTGAGCGTCTCGCCGAGATGGCTCATCACCTGCGCGGGGGTGTCCTCCAGCCGGTCGAAGATGCGCATCATCCCGGGGTTGATGTGGTCGCCGCGGAAGACCCGCCGCGGGGTGGCGTGGCCGGCGAGGCGGAACAGGTGGTCGCGCTCCTCAAGGGAGAGGTGCAGTCCCCGGGCGATCGCGGCGAGCATCTGCTCGGACGGGTTGGGCCCGCGCCGCTGCTCGATCCGGCTGTAGTAGTCGGCGGACATGCCGCACAGCGCGGCGACCTCCTCGCGCCGCAGCCCGCCGGTGCGCCGCCGCCGCCCGCGAGGCAGCCCGACGTCCTCGGGCTGCAGCGCCTCCCGCCGGGTGCGCAGGAACTCGGCCAGCTCGGCCCTGTCCATGTGGTGAGTCTCCCCTTTCCGGGAACGGCCGCCGTGAGGATCTCAGGCGGAGGCGAATTCGACCCTGGCCAGCCGCTCGGAGACGTCCCAGAGCCGGGTCGCGGCGGCCTCGTCACGGGCCGGCCTGTAGACGGCCAGCTCGGTCGGGCCCCCGGTGAACTGGCCGAAGCCGTCGGGCCCGTAGAGGCGGCCTCCCCGTGCCCGCGGGTCGGTGGCCGCGTACAGGGCGGGGAGCGCGCCCTTGTCGACGGTCTGCACGAACAGGCCCACGCGGGAGAGCCGCGTCATGATCGCCTCAAGCGGCGAGGGGCGCTCGCGGCCCAGGTTGGGGCCGGACGCGTAGAGGTTCGTCAGGGTCGTGCCGGGGTGCGCGACGTTGCTGACGACGCCCCAGCCGCCGGCCCGGCTGCGCCGGTCGAGCTCGAGGCCGAACAGCAGGTTGGCCAGCTTCGACAGCCCGTACGAACGGATCGGGGAGTATTTCCGCTCGCTCTGCAGGTCGTCCCAGTCGATCTTGGCGGTGCGGGCGGCACTGCTCGACATGGTGGTGACACGGGCCCGGCCGGCGCGCAGCAGCGGCAGGATCCCGCCGACCAACGCGACGTGGCCGATGTGGTTCGTGCCGAACTGCAGCTCCAGGCCGTCGGCCGTGGTGTGCCGGGTGGCGGGCGACATGACGCCCGCGTTGTTGATCAGGATGTCGACCGGCCGGTCCTCGGCGTTCAGCCTCTTCGCGAAGGCGGCCACGGAGTCCAGCGAGGCCAGATCGAGCTCACGGAGGGAGACCGTCGCTCCGGGAGCCGCCGCGCGGACACGCGCGACGGCCGCCTCGCCCTTGACGGGGTTGCGGACCGGCAGCACGAGCTCGGCGCCCGCCCGGGCCAGGCGTACGGCCAGGCCGAGGCCGACGCCGTCGCTCGCACCGGTCACCACGGCGAGCTTCCCGGTCAGATCGGGCACAGACACGTCTTTCATGATAACTCCCTGGTCAGAGGCTATTTACGGTCGAAGTAAGCGTCGCAAACGCCACGGGGCCGGTCCATGTCGCGCTTATCCACGGATCACCTGTCCGTGGATGAGCGGATGAGCGGCCCGGTGCGTGCCGCCGTCTCCGTCCCAGGAGGGAGAGGCGTGGGCGGGCTCGGTCCGGAGGAGGGGGCGAAGGCCGCTCCCGCGTTCGATGCGCGCGGAGGCCGCCCGGACCTAGCGTCACCGCCATGACCGGAAACCCTCCCGACGACCGACGGCTCGCGACCCAGGCGGACCGGACGACCCGGATGTCCGAGACAGCCCGGACATCTCATGCGTCCCAGACGCCTCAGGCGGATCAAGCAGCTGAGGCGGCTGAGGCGGCTCGAACGGCTCCGGTGGCTCCCGGCGGGCGTCCGGGGACGTTACGGCGTATCGCGCCCGCCCTCGGGCTGTTCCTTCTCTCCCCGCTGGTCGCCGAGTACCTGCTCGGCAACGTCCCCTCGTCCGACATCTGGGGCCTGGTCATCCTCGCGCCGATGTACGGCGGCGGCGCGATCATCATCCGCGAGGTGGTCCGGCGCACCGGGCGCGGCTGGCCGGCGATCATCCTGCTGGGGTGCGCGTACGGCGTGCTCGAGGCGACCCTGATCGACCAGACCCTCTTCAACCCCGCCCCGCTGTTCGAGGGGGACGTCTCCCGCGCCGCCACCCTCATCCCGGCACCGGGTCTCAGCGCGACCAACGCCGTGGGGTTCACCGCCGGACACGTGATCTGGAGCATCGGCGTCCCGATCGCCCTCGTCGAGATCCTGGTGCCCCGCCGGGCCACCACCCCCTGGCTGGGCGTACCCGGCCTGATCGTCACCTGCGTCGTGTTCGTCCTCGGCTCCCTCGTTCTCTTCAGCGGCATCTACGACGACAGCGGATTCATGGCCTCGCCGCCGCAGCGGATCGGCGCCGCCGTCGTGGTCGCGCTCCTGGTCGTCGCCGCGTTCCTCGTCGGGCGGCGCCCCCGTCCGGTGACGGGCGGGCGGACGCCGGGGCCCTGGCCGGTGGGCGCGCTGGGGTTCGTCGCGTCCGCGGCGTTCTTCTTCCGTCCCGAGGACTGGTGGGGGGTCGCCGCGGGCATCGCGCTGCTCGCCGCGACGACGATCGTGATCAGCCGGTGGTCGCGACGCGAAGGCTGGGGCGCCGCGCACCGGCTCGCGCTGGCGGGCGGCGCGCTGCTGACCTACGCGCTCGGCGGCTTCCTCCTGCTCATGCTGCACGGCACCGCGAACACCGCCAACCTGATCGGCCAGGTGATCCTCGTCCTCGGCGCGCTCGCCCTCTTCCTCGTGGCCCGCCGGACCGTGCGCGGGACGTCCGGCACGCGAGGAACGGCCGGGGTGGGGTGACCCCGGGGCGTTCCGCGAGCGGCGCCCGGTGCCCGGCCCGGACGCCGTTCGGGGAGGAACCGTCAGGGCTGGGCGCGGAAGGGGCCGGTCACCTCGTAGGTGATGCCGCCGCTGCCGGTCGACGATCCCGAGGTGCCGCGCTGGGAGGAGAAGTACAGGCGCGAGCCGTCCGGCGAGAACGCGGGGCCGGTGACCTCGGAGGAGGACTGGCCGAGGACCCGCAGGAACGGCGCCACGACGCCCTCGGAGGTGATGACGTTGATCTCCATGTCGCCGCCGTCCTCGGCGACGAACAGGTCGCGGCTGTTGGGCGCTCCGGTGATGTTGTCCACGCCGGTCAGCGGGGCGGCGCCGCCGGTCACCAGCGAGTCGTCGTAGGCCAGGTCGAGGGTGGAGGCGGCGGTGTCGTACGCCCAGACCCGGTTGTCGCCCTTGGTGGTGAAGTAGCAGACGCCGCGGTCGTACCAGCAGCCCTCGCCGCCGTCGAAGTGCTTGGCCGCGCCGACCTGGCGCCGCGTCGCGGTCGGGAAGCCGTCGCGGTCGGGGATGTCCTGCCAGGTCACCGGGCCGGTGACCTGACCGGCCGGGGCGCAGAGCACCTGGAGCCTTCCGGTACGCAGGTCACCCCAGGTGTCGGGGACGAAGCGGTAGAAGCAGCCGTCGTCCTCGTCCTCGGTGAGGTAGACGACCTGCCGTACGGGGTCGCAGGCGGCGGCCTCGTGCTTGAAGCGGCCCATCCGGGTGCGCTCCTCGCCGGAGCGCCCGCCGGCGGGCCAGGTCTCGAAGACCCGGCCGAGCGCGATCTCCTCGCACGACAGCCAGGTGCCCCACGGGGTCGCGCCACCGGCGCAGTTGAGGTTGGTGCCGGACAGGATGCGGTACGCCGACGTGATGGAGCCGTCGGCGGCGAAGCGGACCGCGGAGGCCCCTCCGGCGAGCGGGATCTCGGAGTTGGACACGTAGATCCAGCCGGCGCCGTCGGGGAAGCACGCCCCGCCGTCCGGCGCCCAGTGCCAGGTGTGGCCGGCGACCCGCTGCCCGGATCGGGCGATCACCCGGCTGGTGAACCCCGGCGGGAGCTGGATGCCGTTCGCGTCCGCGGCGAGCAGGCCGCCGTACGGGCTGGGTCCTGGCTGGGCGACGGCGCCGAAGGCCTGCCCCCACAGCGCTCCGGAGAACGCCGCGCCCCCGCCTCCGATGACAGCAGCGCGTAACACGGTCCGACGATCCATCGTTGCCTCCGGGTTGGCCGATACATGGTCATCAGCCGGAACGTAAATCGCTCAGGCGACCTTCGCCACCCCTTGGCGTGAACACGAGGTGATCTTCTGGAGCCCGGCTCGCGAGGATCCGCGGTCCGAGCGCCTCTGGCCAGGTGAAGTTATCGTCGATAACAAGACGTGGGGAGGCAACGGATGCGACACACGCGCGCCACGGTGATGCGTACGGCGCTGCGGCTGCTCAACGAGGTCGGGCTCGACGGGCTGACCACCAGGCGGCTGGCGCAGGAGCTCGACGTGCAGTCACCGGCCCTGTACCGCCACTTCGGCAGCAAGCGGGAGCTGCTCGACCACATGGCCGCGGCCATGGTCGAGGACGCGTTCGCGCACCTGGCCCGCCCGGGACCGGGCCAGGACTGGGCCGGCTGGCTCGCCGAACGGGCGCGGGCACTGCGCCGGAGCCTGCTGACCTACCGCGACGGCGCGCGGCTGCACATCGGCACCCGGCCCGTCGGGAACCAGGTCGCGACCTCCAACCTCGTGATCGACGTGCTCGGTGAGGCGGGCTTCCCCCCGGCGGACGCCCGGCGGGCCGTCCTGGTCATCAGCCGCTACACCGTCGGGTGGGCCGTCGAGGAGCAGGCGGGCGCCGACCGCCCGGCACCGGGGGAGTCCCGCGAGGCGGCCGACGCCGACTTCGAGTACGGGCTGAGCGCGATCCTGGCCGGTCTTGGCGCGAGCCTGGACGGTGTCAGCGCTGTTCGCGTGAGCCCGGACGGTGAGGCCCGCTGACGCGGTCCTCGTTCAGGCTTACGCGGCGCCGGGCGACCACCTGGCGCGGCCAGGCCGTCGCCGCACAAGGACGTGGCCGATCAGTTGTCGGCCTCTCCGAGCCAGACGAGATCGGAGCGGAGCCGGTACGCGGCGCTGTCGGCGCTCCGCCAGCTGCCGAACCCCCGAGCGGTCACCCCGACGGTGGCCGCCTCCCCGCCCGGCAGGGCCAGCCCGTACGCCACCACCTCCGCGACGCCCTCTCCGTCGTGGTCGCCGAACTCCTGGACCAGCGCGAACACGCGGGGCAGGCCACCGGCCAGCGCCCGCACGTCATCTCTGGTAGGACCGGCATTCTCGGGAAAGGCGTCTCCTCCGCTTTCGTTTGCCGCCTCCGGCGAGCTCGTGCCGTGGTAAACAATCGGGTGGTCGGAACCGTTGAAGTGCTCCATCTCGGGTGTTTCCTTTCCGGCCGCCGGGACCGGGGCGGGCGTGGCCTCCAAGCGAAGCCCACCCTGGTCCCTTTTCTGTTTCTCGATGTTGACGTAACCCCATAACTCGTAATTGGTCGTCAACTGCCGTTTTTGTGTACTTACTGTGATCACTTGATTACTTTCGGTATAGTGGCACAACTGTAAGGGCTCGACAAGTTGTCCGACCTCATCGATTGGATCGCGCCTCGATGTGCGCGCCCAGCTCGGAAGGAATGGGTATGGCTGCTCCGAAGTGGATCACGTTGCGTTCCCAGTGGCTCGGTCAGCAGCTTCGGGAACTGAGGGAGGCCAACGATCTCCTCCTCAAGGATGTGGCCGAGTATCTGCAACGTGATCCGGGCACCATCAGCCGCTTCGAGTCCGGCGGATACCCCATTCGCAGACCCGACCTGTTCGCGCTCCTCGACCTGTATGGCGTCGCGGACGGTCATCGCCGTGAGGCGTTGCTGAAGCTGAGCCAGGAGGTCTGGCAGAAGGGCTGGTGGGACGGTTATGCCGGAGAGGTCGTCGGCTGGCTCATCGACTACGTCTGGCTGGAGTCACGAGCCAGGAGGATTCACACGTTCGACAACACGCTGCTACCTGGTTTGTTGCAAACCGAGGCTTATGCGCGTGCAGTGATCGCTGCGGCTGATTTCGACGTCGACGTCGAGCAGAGAATGCGCTGGCTCGAACTTCGCATGGCCCGTCAGGGGATCCTCAAGGGTGACGCTCCGCCGCGACTGTCGGTGATCGTCGACGAGGGGGTACTCCGGCGTCAGGTTGGCGGCTCGGAATGCATGGCGACACAACTCCGGCATCTGGCTGGATGTGCCGCCCAGCCGAACATCGAGGTTCGTGTACTCCCGTTCAGCGCCGGAGCGCATGCCAGTCCAACCGGTGCGTTCCGGATTCTCAAGGTTGAGGATCCTTTTCCCGAGGTCGCTTACGCGGATACCGCGAAGGGTGCCATATATGTCGAATCGCCAGATACGGAACGCTTGGTGCAGACATACGATGAATTGCAGAAGCTCGCTCTCACATGTGAGGAGTCGGCCAAGCTGATCTCCGCGACGGCAGAGGAGTTGTTGAGGTGAACGTGATGAAAGGGCGTGAGGTGCCCGCCCCCGGTGAGCTGGCCGGTGTCGTTTGGCATGTCAGTACGCGAAGTGAGAACGGCGGTGGGAACTGCGTCGAGGCCGGGCCGCTGGGCGACGGCAGCGGGCGGGTCGCCGTACGTCACAGTCACCGGCCCGACGGCGAGGTGATCGTCTACACCCGCGCCGAGTGGGAGGCGTTCATCGGCGGCGTCAAGGACGGGGAGTTCGACTTCTCCGCCACGTGAGATACGTGACGGAGGCCTGGGTACGTCGTGGTGCGGGTGGCGTCACGAGCTGCCGCATGAACGTCTCCATGTCTCACGCCAACAAGCGATCATCGACCAAGACACGCTCGAACGGTCACGGGAGATGACCGGATACCGGGGCCGGAATAGGTGTCCGGTGGATGGTCAGACCGCGAGCGGGGTGGTGATGCGCCCGCCGAGAAGAGGCCCTTCGAGGTGGGCGGGAGTGAGCATGACACCGCTGACCCTCGATGCCAGGGCCAGGGCGGCGGGCAGGTGGTTGTCGATCTGATCGTCGGCCGCGGGGTCGATGCCGAGCTCACGCAGGTGATCGTCTAGGTGGCCGGGGTCGGCGCCCTCACGGGTACCTGGAAATCCCGGGTCGAAGGAGGTGTGGACCTGCCCGTCGGCGGCATGGGCGAAGCGGTGGTGGCCGTAGTCCTGGCGGCTGACCGCGATGGCCTGCCCGCCGTCTCGTGACAGCTCTCGGAGCATCTCGGGGCGCACCCCCTGCCAGCCCGACCTCTCCACCGCGACGGTCCACGCTCCGAGAGCGACCACCATGACGAGGTCACCCTGGCCGCCGGTCACCTCAAGACGCTCGTACACATCCTCGTCGGTGAGCGGCCCGACGTCCTGCGGTGCGACTCCGAACCGGCGCAGGACCTCACCTTCGTCCAGGCCCTCGACGAAGGTGAGCGTGTAGTTGGGGCCCAGCGTCCCGGAGTCGTCCTGCCAGGCGTAGTCGTCGGGGGTCGCGCGCCCGTCACCCGGTTCCCGGACGGTGGCGCGGACCAGCTCGACCCGGTCCGCGGCCGCGAGCGCGTCGGGATCGGCCACGAAGAAGGCGTCGATGACCTGGGAGTCGATACGACCACGCTCGCTGACGCTCAGCCCCTGGGTCTTTCCCCATTCGCGGACGCGTTGGCTCAGCTCCCGGTTGAGGACGAAGTACGACACGCGTAACGGGGAGACATCACGATCCGGCACGGAAGAGAACCTATCGGCGGGCGGGCGGGGCTTGTGGCGCTGCCTGCACAGCTCGCGTTCAGACCCTGTGAAGGGCTCGACCGAGGAGATGTGTTCACGCGCATCCGGAACGTCGACCCGGCACCGCCCGATGCGGCATAGTGATGCCGCCCGTGAGTAGCGGATGAGCGGCCGGCGTCGCAACGGAGGTACGGGTGGAGATCCTCGAGGGCCCCTCGGTCGACGTCAAGCCGGATCGGCACTGCGCCGGCATTCGGGTGGTCACGCCGTTCCGCGGCATGTTCGCCGTCCGGGACAGGCTCATGGAGGAGCTGTACGGCCGACTCGACGAGCGGGGCGTCGATTTCGGCCCCGCCTTCTTCCGCCTGCACGTGATCGACATGGCCGGCTCGATGGACGTCGAGGTCGGTGTCGTCACAGAGAAGCCGGTCGAGGGCGACGGCAGGGTGTGCCCCGATGTGCTGCCGGCGGGCCGGTATGCGACGCTGACCTACGTCAACCACGGTCGCCGGGCGAACCGTACCCTGATCGAGTGGGCGCGGGGACAGGGCCTGACGTTCGACTGCGTGGAGGACCCGGCCGGTGACCGGTTCGGCTGCCGGTACGAGGCCTATCTCACCGACCCGAGGTCCGAGCCGATGAAGACCCGCTGGCGCATCGAGCTCGCCATCCGCCTGGCCGATCAGCCTTCTTAGGAAAGCGTCACGATCGCTGCGAGGATCACCCGATCGGCAACGCGTCGCCACCCGTCGCCTCGCGGCCCAGCAGGCGCCGCTTCACCATGGCCCTGCACCGTCCATGAAAGCGCCGACCTGCTGGCCGCGCTCGCCGACGACGTGTGAAACCCCGGTGCCGAGCTTCGCGGTGACCGGATCTGATTTTGGGATCAGATTTACCGGGACAATCAGATCCAAATCTTAAGAAAGAATCTATGATCTCGTAACCTTCTCGGCGTCATCGCGACACTCGGCCATTCTTTTGGGGACAAATAAAAAGTTGCCTAGGTTGCCGCAGGAAACAATGGTGTCAATCTGTTGATAATCTCTGCGAAGTGTGATCGACTCGGCATTCATATCTCCATGAGATGAGGTTTACGATGCGATTATACGAACTTCCGATGCTGCTGCTCGTCCTCACACTCGTGGTCAGCAATACGGCCACCTCGGCGCATGCGCTCACGCTCTCGTCGGAAGATCCGCCAAAGCCTGGCGAACAGGTTGAGAAGGAGCCCTTCAGCTACCTCTCGCCCGAGACAAAAGAAAGGATGAACGCGCAGGAACTACTTCGGCGGGCAGCCGATCCGGTCATGGACGCCGTGCATTCCAGCACCAAAGACCTGGGATTCGCCGGACTCAAGCTGGAAGACGGCTTCGTTCGGCTCTGGTGGAAGGGGGACGTTCCCGCTCAGGTGGAGCCGGTTCTTGCCCAGGCGCGTCTGAGCGCTCCGGTGAAGGTGGATTCGGCCCGCTTCTCGCGGGAGGAACTCAGGAAAACCGCGGAGGCGATCAGGAAAGACCTTGTCGACAACCCCGGCGGGCCACTTCATGCCGTCGGCATAGAGTCCGACGGCAGCGGGGTCTACGTCGAGGCCGAGACCTCATACGCCAAGAGGGACCTCAGTAAGACATACGGCTCGCTTGACTCTTTCGTGCCCGTTGAGGTCAAGATCGCCAAGCGGGCGGTTCCTGCTGGACGCATGAACGACACCGCGCCGTTCTATGGAGGAATGCGTATTGTCAGTGACGACGGTCTGGCCTGCACCGCAGGATGGCCGGTGGCGGCGACGAGCAATCCCAGCTTTCAATATCTGCTCACAGCGGCTCACTGTACCGGCATGTATACGCACTGGCGAAACGGCGATCGCTCCGTGTACGTTGGTCAAACGCTCCTCGAAAGAACCGACCATGATTTGGCGCTGATTCATGTTCCAAACGGCGCGGCAAGGCACATGTGGGACGGTGGAGTGGTGGGAGGGTGGAACACCTCGGCCGAGTTCTCAAAGCGAATCGCGAGCTGGGGTCACGTATACGAAGGACAGTGGCTCTGCCACTCCGGGCAGAGGAGCGGTGCGGTCTGTGACTTCGAGGTCGTGACCAGCGGCGATTACGCCTACTGCGGTAACGATCCATACGGCAACTACGCGTGCCACTACGACCTGTTCCGTGCCAATCAGCTCTACGGGCAGGGGTCGCTGTCTGGTGACAGTGGAGGGCCGGTTTTCTACCCGGACACGGCCGGGTACGTTCACCCGGTCGGTGTGACATCCGGATCGACCTCGGGCAGCCTGATATTCCAGGATGTATATACCGCGCTGGCGGACTTCCCGATACAGCTGCGAGCCTACTGACGATTCGAGAGCGTGTGCGACCGGTAGTGAAACTCTGCCGGAAGCGGTGATCTCACGGTATTTCAACCGGCACGGGGTTACCTTGCTGATCGACAACGACCCTTCCCTCTAGCGGTCGATCGATTCGTACGGTTCCGCTCCTCAGTATTGCGAAAGCCGGCTGATCGCAGTCGGACTGCGCGGTACTCGATTCACCGGTAAAGATCACCACAGCGGACTGGAGCTGACCGGCTTCGAAATGATCGCCACCCGTCGAGCTGCCGCAGGCATTCGGACCGGCGATCATTTCGAAGGAAAGCGAAGTTTTCGACGTGTCCAGAGACACACTGACGATCGCCGATGATCGCCTTGTCTGACCAAGGCGCCAAAACGCGTCAGGGCTCACCGCCGGCCAGCTTACCGATCCTCCGTTGTCCGTATGGAAGCTCCACGAGGGAAGTGACAGCGAGCCCCTGTCTGTCATCCATTCCAATGGGTTCAGGCGCGCTTCGACGACGGTCATGGTCTCGCCGGGTAATTGTCGAAGCCGCTCAGAGAGGCGATCGAAAGCATCCGCTGCCGATATCTGAGTTAGGCTCACCCTGTCTCCGTGGAGGAGGATCTCCTGGCTCTTCGGCGGATCGTCGGATAGCTTCTCCCGCAAAGTGAACCGCGTTCCCGGCCTGGCGTTACCCACGGACTTGGGGAGATCGTCAACGATGACTATCGGGCGTGGATCTCGTGCGTACGGAAAATCACGCCATCGATCCGCTGCCGCGCGAGATTCACCACCCATTCCTGCCTGTCCGGAACAGGCCGTCACGAGCACAATCGCGGAGGACAACAGAATTATTTTTTTGATGGTATTGATGTCGCCCATGCTTGAAACGCTACTTCATGGTATGACATCACGCCAGTGTCAGATAAGTCATGACGTGCATCTCAAGATGCGGATGGTGTCCTGCGGCAACGAGCCTTTTAGTCCTGAGCGACGGCTTCTTTCGTCCGGTCGCGGCTCTCCGTCCGCGGGGTGGGCGTTTGCCGATGGCGGGATTCCGGCGGGCACCGGTACGTGGTTTGCTTGCCCCATGGACGAGTCGCAGATCACTCATTATCTGGACAGATTAGGTGTCACCCGGCCCGCGAAGCCGGATGTTGGGAGCCTGCGGGCCCTGCAGCTCGCGCACCTGAGAGCGGTGCCGTTCGAGAATCTGAGCATCCATCTCGGTGAGGCGGTCTCCCTCGAATCCGACGCGCTGTTCGACAAGGTCGTCGGCCGTCGTCGCGGAGGCTTCTGCTACGAGTTGAACGGGTTGCTCGCCGAGTTGCTGACCGGCCTCGGTTACCGGGTGACGCTGCTGGCCGCCAGGGGCTTCAGCGGCAGCGTGCCGGGGCCGCTCTTCGACCACCTGGTGCTCCGCGTCGATCTCGACGAGCCGTGGCTGGTCGACGTCGGGTTCGGCGACTTCGCCGATGAGCCATTGCGGCTCGACGAGCGCGCGGAGCAGAAGGACGGCGGTGGCGTGTTCCGGATCGCGCCCGCTCCCGGTGACCACGGCGACCGCGGCGATCTCGACATCACGCACAACGGCGACCCGGCCTACCGGCTGACCGCCCGGCCCTACGAGCTGGCGGACTTCGTCCCGATGTGCTGGTGGCAGACGACCTCCCCGCGGTCGCACTTCACCAAGGCGCCGGTCTGCTCGATGCGTACGGCCCGGGGCAGGACCACGCTCCACGACCGCAGGCTGATCCAGACCGTTGACGGCGAGCGCACCGAACGCGTCCTGGACGAGAGCGAGCTCCTGCCCGCCTACCTCGACCACTTCGGGATCACACTCGACCGGATCCCGTCCGCCGGGGCGTGACCTTCCGTTCCCGGCCCGCTCGGTGGCGAGCGGGAGAGGTGGTGGGCGACGCGGTGTCAGGCGCTCTGGCGGTCTTCGCTCCTGCTCGTGCGGATCTGCTGGATCCGCTGCTTGCTCAGCCCCAGTAACTCCCCGATGCCGGGGTCCGACAGGCCGAGCCCTGCCGGCTGGTCGACGCGGGCCTTCGCCGTTCTGGTGTAGTCGTCTCGTTCCACCACGCGCGGCAGACTATATCCCTTGCTTACCAGCGACAATGCCACTTGTCGCCATGTTCGTTATGGTGTGTCGCCCTTTTACGGCCGGTGGAACGTGACCTCGGTCAGGCGGAGGCGAGGGAGCGGTCGCGGTTGACGAGGGCGGCGTAGGGGCCGCCGACCACGAGGAGCTCGTCGTGGGTGCCGCGTTCGACGACGCGGCCGTGGTCGAGGACCGCGATCTGGTCGGCGTCGCGGATCGTCGACAGGCGGTGGGCGATCGTGATGGTGGTACGGCCGCGCGACAGGGCGTCCAGGGCCTCCTGGACGGCGCGCTCGGTCTGGGTGTCGAGGGCGCTGGTGGCCTCGTCGAGGATGAGCACGGGCGGGTCGCGCAGCAGGGTCCTGGCGATGGCCAGGCGCTGCTTCTCGCCGCCGGAGAAGCGGTAGCCGCGCTCGCCGACCACGGTGTCGTACCCGTCGGGCAGTGACGCGATGTGGTCGTGGATCCGGGCGGCCCGCGCGGCGGCGACGATCTCCTCGTCGGTGGCGGAGGGCTTGGCGAACCGCAGATTGTCGGCGATCGAGGAGTGGAACAGGTAGGTCTCCTGCGAGACGACGCCGACCGTCTCGGCCAGGGCCTCGAAGGTGAGGTCGCGCACGTCCACCCCGTCGATCGTGACCCGGCCGCTCGTCACGTCGTACAGGCGGGGCAGCAGGTAGCTCAGCGTGGTCTTGCCCGAGCCGGTCTCACCGACCACGGCCAGGGTGGTGCCCGCGGGAACGGTCAGGTCGACGTCCGAGAGGGTCGGGGCCTCGCCGTAGGAGAAGCCGACGTGCTCGAAGCGGATCTCGCCGCGTACGGTCTCCGGCGTGCGGGTGCCGGGGTGGATGTCCACCGGCAGGTCCAGATACTCGAAGATCCGGCCGAACAGCGCCAGGGAGCTCTGCACGTCGACGCCGAGCCGCAGCAGTGACACGGCGGGCCGGAACAGGTTCATCTGGAGCGTGGTGAAGGCGACGACGGTGCCGATGGAGACGGCCGAGGTCAGCCCGGTGGCCCAGTAGATCACCGCGGGCATGGCCGCCATGATGATCTGGATGGTGGACTGCCGCCAGCGCCCGGCCATGCTGGAGCGGACCTCCAGGTCGGCCAGCTCGTCCGAGGCGGTGGAGAACCGGCAGGTGAGCTCGGGGCCGCGGCCCATCGTCCGGCCCAGCAGGATGCCGCTGATCGACAGCGACTCCTGGACCATCGACGACAGGGCGGCCATCTTCCGCTGCCGCTCGGAGGTGATCTTCCTGCGTTCCCGGCCGACCCTGCGGCTGATCGCGACGAAGACGGGGAGCAGCAGCAGCGACACGATGGTCAGCCGCCAGTCCAGCACGAGCATCGCGATGATCGTCGCCACCACGGTGGTCAGGTTGGAGACCATCGAGGCCGCGGTGGAGGTGACCACCAGCTGCATGCCGCCGATGTCGCTGGCGATGCGCGACTGCACCTCGCCGGTCCGGGTGCGGGTGAAGAAGGCCATGGACATGCGCTGCAGGTGGCCGTAGACGCTGGTGCGCAGGTCGTGCATGACGCGCTGGCCGACCCCGGTGGAGATCAGCGTCTGGACGACGTCGAGCACGCTGGTGACGACGGCGACCGCGACCATGCCGAGCGCGAGCAGCGTCAGCAGGCCGGTCCTGCCGTGCGGGATGGCGTCGTCGAGCACCGAGCGGAGCATGAACGGCGAGGCGAGCGAGACGAGCGAGGACAGCCCGATGAGGGCGCCCACGACGGCGAGGCGGCCCCGGTAGGGGCTGAACAGGCCGACGACGCGCCGCAGGGGCGCGCGGGGTTCGTCGTTCATGTCGGGTGTTTCGTGCCGTACGGCACTTCCGGTTTGTTCGGTCATGGAACTCCTTTGTGATGTTTACTCAAACAGAGGTTACCTCACATTCATTCCGGGCGGCACTGGGATAAGTTCGGCGCTGTGGAGACGGAACTGGCCGACCTGGTGCACGGTGTCGGCCATCGACTGCGGCGGGGGTACGGCGAGCGGCTCGGCCCGCTCGGCCTGAGCCCCGGCCAGGCGCGGGCGCTCAGGGTCATCGTCGACTCCGAGCCGCCGCTGAAGATGGTGCAGCTCGCCGAGAGGCTGCGGATCGTGCCGCGCTCGGTGACCCCGGTGGTCGACGCCCTGGAGGAGGCCGGACTGGTCCGCCGCGAGGTCGACCCCGCCAATCGCCGCTCCACCCTGCTCGTGGTCACCGGCGAGGGCCGTGAGCGGTACGAGCGGGTGCGCGAGGCGCGCAGGCGGGTGGCCGAGGAGCTGTTCTCGGTGCTCACCGCCGAGCAGCAGGACCGGCTCAGGGAACTGCTGGGCACGGTCGACGCCAGTCCTCCTGGCCACTGACCCACTGACCCGCTGACCCGCCGACCCGCCGACCGCCCAGGACTCGGGCGGCGGCCCGGTGCCCGGTGCGAGGGCGAACGCCGCAGGCCGTTCGGGGACGGAGCGCGAGGCCGTCGAGGTCCTTCTCCGATTTTCTCGTACGGGGAGAACGGGACCCGTTGAATCAGTCCGATTTCATCACGACGGGTGTTTCCTTAATGATCACCGCATGAGATGTGTTTTCCGCCATGTCCCATTGTCTAATCCTCGCGGGAATTCGAAGAGGGGACGCGGCGGATTCGCCGGACGGCTCCGGGCGAATCGCGAACCGTGAACGGCGGGGGCGGGCGGCGGTCAGGCCGGACGTCTGCTCTTCGCGTCACCGGTGTTCACGGTGTTCACGGCGTCACCGGCGCCACTGGTGTCCCCGGTGTCCCCGGTGTCCCCGGCGTTCGCGGTCTCGTCGAGGCGCCAGCGCGGCCGGCCGCCCACGAACGTGGCCACGCACCGGCCCGGCCCCTCGTGCAGCAGGAGGGTGTAGGCGTCCCGCTCGCCGGCCTCGCCGGCCTCCACGGCGAAGACGGCGAAGTCCGCGCGGCCGCCCCGGTCCAGGGAGCCCAGGCGGCCGGGGCCCTCGGCCATGCCCAGTGCCCGCGCGCCGCCCAGCGTCACCGCCTCGACCAGGAGCCGGTCGTGGCCCGGCGCGTGGGAGAGCGCGCGGGCGACCGACAGCGGGTCGCCGCCCGTACGGGTGCCGACGGCGATCGCGCTCCCGCCGTCGAGGAGACCCTCGGCGGCGAACGGCGACGAGATGGCGATCACCGTGCCGCGGGCTCCGAGGAGCTTGCGGTCGGCCTCGTCCAGCGGGCCGGAGATCGCGACGTGGCAGCCCGCGCCGAGCACTCCCACCTCGTCGAGGAACCCGACCGGGTGGCGGCCGGGCTCGGCGTGCAGGCGGAGCCCGAACGTCCGTGACAGGACGGCCAGGTCCTCCATGACGTGGGGGTCGGGGGAGTGGGCGGCGATGCCGATGACGCCCGGGTGGTCGACCTCGCGGATCGCGGTGATCAGCCGGTCGCGCCCCTCGTCCTCCCAGCTCTCCTCGTCCTCGCAGCGGGTCTCCAGGTAGGTCACGCCGCCCAGCCCGGCCTCGCCGAGGGTGGAGGCGGCGTCGAGGTCCGCGGCGACGCCTCCCGCCGCGGTGACGCCGTGCGCGGACGGCGTGGCGGAGGCCCTGTCGAGGCGGAGATGCGCGTCGATCAGCCCCGGCACGATCATGCCCGGCCAGCGGGTCGGGGACAGGAGGGGGTGGGCGGCCTCGATCTCGGCGCGCGGCCCGACCCGGACGATCCGGTCGCCCCTGACGACGATCGCCCCGTCCCTGATGGGAGGGCTCGCGACGGGCAGGACGAGGGGGGCGCAGTGAACGGAGACGATTCCCCGGGGGCGCGTGCCGATGATCCGCCCGGCACGCGTCGACATAGGCACTCCTGTAAGTTCGTCCCCTTTGGAGAGGTTAAGGGGAGTGACGGTAGATCTCAAATGCATCTCCGGCCAAGGACTCCCCACCTTCTGACAGAAGAATGTTGATCTATCTGAAAACGGTCTATACCGTCTTTTAACGTGATAGGACCCCCCAGGTTGCTGAAAGTGTTGCTCGCCGCGATCGTGCTGATCCCCATCGGGCTCACCTCCGTTCCCGCCTCCGCCGACCCCGCCCCCGAGCCCGAACACCCCTGGCGCCTGGACCACTGGCCCCGGACCCAGCCCTGGCAGAAGGACGCCCCCGAGGCCGGGACCGCGCGGCGCGCCGACCCCGGCGGCCCGGCACCGATCGACCCGCAGAACTGGAAGAACCCGGACCACATGACGTGGGCCGACTACCGCAAGCCCCCCGGCACCAACTGGGCCGACCCCGCGGTCAAGGGGTCCAAGCGCACCTTCCGCGGCGCGCTCGTCCTGGCGGACTATCCCAACCAGCCGTTCGTGGTCACCCAGCCCCAGGGCTCGACCGTCTTCAGGAACCCCAGCGCCGAGGCCCACGACATCCCCCGCGACCAGGTCGCCCAGTTCTACAAGGACTTCCTCAACACCCCCAACGAGCTCAACCGGGGCCACACCATCCACGAGTACTGGATGGAGGACTCGGGAGGCCGCTACGGCGTGGAGCTGACCGCGTTCGGCCCGTTCCGGATGCCGGGCAAGTCGCACGAGTACGCCATGGAGTTCCAGGGGGGCACGGCCTGCCCGGCCGGCGACACCTGCACCCGGAACATCAGGACCGACGCGCGGGCGGCGTGGGTCGGCTCCGTCGGCCAGGAGATCCCGGCCGGCTTCGACTTCGTCTTCTACCTGAGCGCGGGCCAGGACGAGTCGGCCACCTGGCAGGAGTTCGGCCCGATCAAGTTCCCGACCAAGGAGGCGGTGACCGACGACTTCGGCCCGCCCGACCCGGCCCTGCCCAACTGGGCCAGGACCCGCTACGTGGAGTGGACGTCCTGGGCCTCGGCCTCGTCCATCTGGCCCAACGCCGGGGGCGGCTCCTCCACCCAGGCCGAGAGCTCCGGGCAGGGCGTCTACGCCCACGAGCTCAGCCACATCCTCGGCATCGGCGACAACTACAACAACCCGTTCGGGGTGCCACCGCGCCGGGCGTACACCGGCATCTGGGAGATGCTCAGCCGGGGCAGCTTCAACGGCCCAGGCGGCCCGCACAGCCGCTGGCTGATCCCGCCCACCTCGGGCGGCTCGATGGGCGCCCAGCACATGCTCCGCAACAAGATCAAGCTGGAGATGGTGGACGAGGCCAACGTGCTGCGCCTGTCCAGGGAGGCGCTGGCCGAGTCGGGTCTCGTCGTGGCCAAGGTGACGGCCCGGGTGGCCCAGCCGGGACCCACCGGCCTGTCGGGGGTCAACATCGCCTTCGGGGACGGCGACCGCGCCCCGGCCTGTGACACGAACACCGACCCGTTCTGCGACGGCGGCGGCTACGACAACTACACCGTCGAGGTCGTGGACAGGATGGGCGCCGACTCCTTCACCCCCGACTCCGGCGTGCTGCTGGCCAAGACCAAGAACGAGGACCGGGCGCCGTTCGAGTGGGTCGTCGACGCCAACCCGCAGGACATCGGCATGACCGACTACGTGCTGCCGGACGGTACCGCCGTGCCCATCACGGTCGGCGACTACCGCCAGCTGTCGGACGCGCTGTTCCACGCGGGCACCGGCTCGGGCTCGGAGTTCGAGTACGTGGACCAGGCCAACCGGCTCCACTTCTACGTCCTCGACCTCAAGCGCGACCGCAAGGGCATCCTGTCGTACACGGTGGCGATCCGCTCCCTGGACGGCGCCGGGCCGAACAAGCGCGGCGTGAAGGTGCTCCCGTCCGTCGGCGTCCCGTCAGGAAAGGACCTGACGTCCTGCCGCTTCCCGCTGTTCAACACCGGCAGGGCCGCGCAGGCGCGGGGGCAGCACCCCGAGGACGTGAGCGCCTATCTCAAGGGTGACGTCTACCGGCTCTCGGCGACCGTCGACGGCCGCGGCTGGACGGCCTCGCTGCCCAACGAGCTCGCGACCGCCGACTCCGGCGAGAACACCGTGGTCACCGTGAACGCCCGGCGCGGGTCGGGAGGCGCCCACCTCGCCAAGGTGACCCTGACCGCCACCTCCGAGAGCGACCCGTCCAAGACCGCCAAGGCGACCTGCCTCGCGCTGGGGCGGTAGGGCGGCGAAAGGCCGGACACGTCACCCGGGCGCCGTGGCAGGGCCCGGGTGACGTGAAGGGCACTTCGCGCGAGGGCGCCCGCGACCCCCGTGAGAGGCGCGCCCGCGCGGAGGACGCCCCGGAAAGAGGCGTCCGGGAGAAGCGGGTCCACCCGCCGGCGGCCGTGGAGGCACGCGGCCACCGGCATTGCATCTGGTTGAATCAATCATGGGAGAACGCGCCGGCCGGGACGGGGACCGCGGCGTGCCGTGGTCTTCGCCGAGGGGTGTGGATGGCCGGGCCGTCGAACGTACCTGACCAGCATGGTTCGAAACCGCCGAAACCGCCGAGACGCAGGATCCCGCTGGCGGCGCCCGCCGCGGCCGGCCTCACCGCGGCCGTGGCCAGTATCCTGGCGACCTCGCTGGACGTGTGGGACCTGCCCACCGAGGCCAAGGTCGGCGTCACCGCGGTCGCCGGTCTCCTGGTCGGCCTGCTCACCTGGGCGACGGCCGGTTCGCGGTCCGGGGAGCGGGACGCCGGTGCCGCCGGGACGCCGTGGCGCCCGCCCGACCAGTGGCCGCCGGTCTCCGCGCACTTCACCGGCCGTACCGAGTCGCTGGCCGAGCTGCGCGAGGTCTTCGCCGAGCGCCGCCGCGCCCGGGACCAGGCGGGGAGCGCCTCGCCGCTGGTCGTCTCGGTGTACGGCAGGGGCGGGGTGGGCAAGTCCATGCTCATCGCGAGGTTCGGGCACGAGATCGCCGGCAGCTTCCCCGACGGGCGTCTCTACGCCGACCTGCGCGGCGAGGTGGAGGCCCCGGTCGTTCCCGAGGAGGTGCTGATCGGCTTCCTGCGCGCGCTCGGCGTGCGGCTCACCACCGACCCGGGCGGCCTGGCCGAGCTGCGCACGCTCTGGCTGACCTGGACCAAGGGCAGGCGCATCCTGATCTGCCTGGACAACGCCCACGACGGCGACCAGGTCAAGGACCTGATCCCGGCCGAGGCCGGCTGCGCGGTGATGGTCACGTCGAGGCAGCCGCTGTTCCTGCTCAACACCTACGACAAGCGGCTGTCGGTGTTCAGCGAGGCGCAGGGCGTCGAGCTGCTGGCGCGGCTGGCCGGGGACGACAGGGTCGCCGCCGACCTGGAGTCGGCCCAGGAGATCGTACGGATGTGCGACCACCTGCCGCTGGCCATCAGCATCTGCGGCGGGCGCCTGGCCACCCGGGAGAACTGGACCCTGCGCCGCCTCGCCGACCGGCTGAGGGACGAGCGCAGCCGCCTCAGCCAGCTGGAGATCGGCCGCAGGCTGGACAAGAGCGTGCGCGCCTCCCTGCAGCTGAGCTACGACGACTGCACCGGGCTCCAGCGCCGCCTGCTGCGGCTGCTCAGCATGGTCAGCGCCCCCGACGTGCCCGGCTGGGTGGCGGGGGAACTGCTCGCCACCTCCGAACCCGAGGGCGCCGACCAGCTGGAGGCGCTCATCGACGCCCAGCTCGCCGAGTGCTCGGGCATCGACCTGTCCGGGGTGATGCGCTACCGGCTGCACGACCTCGTCAAGATCTTCGCCCGCGAGCTGGCACTCTCCGACGACGACGAGAACCACCGCAGGGCGGCCGTCGAGCGGGTCCTGTCCGGCTACCGCCGCCGCGCGGAGGCCGCGGCCGTGGCCCGCTGGCCCCAGGACTGGGGACGCAGGGCCAGGCCCACCGGCGCGGAGCCCGCCCCGGCGGCGACGCGTGAGCAGACCTCGGCGGCCGACTGGCTCAACGCCGAGCGGCTCACCCTGGTCGCCGCGATCGGCCAGGCCAGGAGCATGGAGATGTGGGAGCTGGCCTGGGGGCTCGGCCGGGCCTTCTGCTCGCTCTGCCACTCCCTGCGGGCCTACTGGTCCGACTGGCGGGCGGTCGCCGAGATCCTGTGCGAGGCCGCGGACCACATGGGCGACCCGCGGGCGGTGGGCATCGCGCTGCTGGACCGGTCGGCGGTGGCGGGCGGGCAGGGCGGCCACCGCAGCGCCATGAAGGACGCGGAACGGGCACTGGAGATCTTCATCGACCTCGGCGAGACCTGGTGGGCGGCGCGGGCGATGCGCGCGGTCGGCATGGCCCTGTTCAACGACGGCCACCTCGACCGCGGGCAGGGCCACCTGATCGGCGCCATCACCGCCTTCAAGGGTGAGGACGACCGCTGGTGGGTGGCCAGGACCCAGCGCAACCTCGCCGAACTCCGGCTCGCCCAGCGCAGGCCGAAGGAGGCGCGGGAGCTGCTGGAGGACGCCCTGTCGGTGTTCGAGCGCGACCGCAACCGCTACTCCGAGGCGCAGACGCTGCGCGCGTACGGCGAGGTGCTCGGCGCGACGGCCAGGGAACTGCACGCCGCCGGCGACGTCCGCGCCGCGGGTGAGGACTTCGCGAGGGCCGGGTTCAGCCTGGACCGGGCCGCCGAGATGTTCCGGATGCGGGGGGAGCTGTGGGAGGAGGCCAGGTGCCTGCGCGCGGCCGGGGAGGTCGGCAACCCGGCCAACGCGCTGCGCGAGCTCACCTACGTGCGCCGGGCCACCGAGATGCTCACCGCGCTCGGCGACTCCTGGGGCGTCGCCAGGTCCGAGCTGTCGGCGGGGCGCGCCCACGGGCGGCTCGGCCGCACGCGCGAGGCGCAGGAGTCGCTCCTGCGGGCGGTGCACGACTTCGGGGAGCTGGGCGACCGCTGGTGGATGGCGAGGAGCCTGCGCTACCTGGGGGAGGCCCACCTGGAGGCGGGGGACCGGGAGGCCTCGGTCTCCGTCCTGCGGCAGGCCCGGAGTATCTACCGCAGCCTCGGCAACCAGGCGGGGATGGACAGCACCCTGGAACTCCTGCGCCGCGCGGACGGCTGAGGCGTACGCGGGGCCGGGCGGGGCCGGGGGCGTCAGGACTCGGCGGCCGTCAGCAGGTGCCGGGCGGCGTCGCGCGCCTCGTCGATGCTCTCGTGGAACAGCTTCCTGACCTGCTGGGCCTGCTCGGTCAGGTGTTCCAGCCCGGGGAGGGCGAGCGCGTCCTCCGCGGTCTCCGCGACCAGCGCCTCGTACTGCGGGGTCCGCTCGGCGAGCACCTGGAGCTGCCGGTAGGCGCGGTAGACGCCGTCGGCCTTGCGGACCTGCCTGGCGTACTCCTCCAGCGCGCGGACCCGCCTGGTCAGTGAGATCTCGGCGATCTCCAGGGCCTTGACGTAGGGGGTGAAGGCCTCGGCCACCTCGGGCGGGGGCGCGCCCGGTACGAGCCGGTCGTGCTCGGCCTTCATGTCCGACAGCCGCACCAGTTTCCTGGCGATCTGCCAGGTCTGGTCGGGCAGGGTCACCGCGTTGTCGATCGTGTCGAGCAGGCGGGCTCGGTTGATCTCGGAGTTGAGGACCGTCTCGGTGGCGTCCTGCGTGCGGCGCAGCAGGTCACCGCAGTCGCCGTCGAGGTCCTCCGGCAGGATGAACCGGTCCTTGTGCTCCATGGCCACCCGGACGCGCCGCCGCTCCCGCCGGTTCTCGGGGTCGTCGCTCAGGCCGCGCAGCGCGGAGAAGGAGATCAGGACGAGGGCGGCGATGAAGCCTCCCGTGGCGCTCAGGCTCGCCATGAGCAGCAGGAGCCCGGCGATCGCGATGAGTTTGACGGGGTCGGGCCCGCCGCGGCGGGGGACCCGTCCCAGCCGGGCCGCGCGAAGTGCCTGCGGGCTGGCGCGTAAGACAGAGGAGACCGGGTCGGGCAGGGCCGGATCGATCAGCAGGTGCGGGGGGCGTCTCCTCGGATCCACGCGACCTCCTCGTGGCGGGGTACAGGCGGGTCCTTCCACTGTCCCTCATAGATAGAGATATGGCGCATTTACGGATGGCATATGAGGACATCGGTAATTACGGAAACCGGCGCCGGGTGTTAACTGCCCGGGCGTAAAGCGACGTATAAACTCGAAGGCGATGAACGACTTGACGCGTTGGATCGATCTTGAAGGTGCCGCCAACGTCCGCGACCTCGGCGGGCTCGCCACGGTGGACGGCGGGACCACACGCTTCGGCCGGATCTACCGGTCGGACAACCTGCAGGGGCTGACCGGGCGGGACGTCCGGCAACTCGTCACCGACCTGAAACTCCGCAACGTCGTCGACCTGCGCTCGGGCGCCGAGGTGCGCCTGGAGGGACCGGGACCGCTCACCGAGGTGCCGGAGGTGAACATCCACCACCACACCCTGTTCGCCGAGGGCGGCGTGTACACCGACGTCGAAGCCGACACCATCGAGGGCGACAAGGTGCTGCCCTGGACCGAGCGGGACGAGGAGGATCTCGCCGAACTCCGGGTGACCGGGTTCTACTACGGCTACCTCCGCGACCGCCCCGACTCGGTGCTGGCCGCGCTGCGCGCCATGACCCGCGACGAGGGGGCCGCCCTTGTCCACTGCGCCGCGGGCAAGGACCGCACCGGTGTCCTCTGCGCCCTCGCGCTCGAGGTCGCCGGCGCCACCCGCGAGGCGATCGTCGACGACTACGTCGCCACGGCCGACCGCATCGAGGGCATTCTGGTGCGGCTGCGCTCCAGCAACACCTACCGCACCGACCTCGACACCCGCCCGGCCGACGACCACCGCCCGAGGCCGGAGTACATGGAGCAGTTCCTGAGCGTCCTCGACGACCGGTTCGGCGGCCCGCTGGAGTGGCTCGCCTCGCACGGCTGGACCGAGGCCGACTCGCGGACCCTCCGCGCCCGCCTGCGCGACTAGCGGTTCTCCAGGACGAGCTCGCCCGCGCGTGGCGGTTCTCCGGCAGGACGGGCCCGCCCGTGCGAACCAGGGGTTCTCCGGGACGAGCCCGTCCGCTCGGCTAGCGGTTCTCCAGGACGACGACCCGGCGCTCCGCGGCCGAGCGCCGGGCGGCCTCCAGCACGGTGAGAGCCTCGACGACCTCCCCGGGGGCGACCGGCGGCGGGGCGCCCTCGCGCAGGCACGCCAGCACGGCCCGGTAGAAGCCGGCGTAGGCGCCGGGCTCCGTGGGGACGGCACGTACATCGCCACCGGGGCCACCGGAACCCGCGCCGCCGTCCGCGCCGAGGGTGCCCCACCGCTCGGCCGGCTCCTCGCCGAAGCCGGGGGAGGCGGGGGTCAGACCGGCGCGCAGCTGCTCCTCCTGCACGTCCAGGCCGTACTTCAGGTAGCCCGCCCGCGAGCCGAGCACCCGGAAGCGGGGTCCCAGCCGGGGAGTGACCGCGCTGACCCACAGGTGCGAGCGGGCCCCGCTCGTGTGGGAGACGGCGATGAAGGTGTCGTCGTCGGCGTTCACCCCGGAGCGGCGCACGTCCGACTCGGCGTAGACGTCGACGGCCGGGCCGAGCAGCCGCAGGGCCTGGTCGACCAGGTGGCTGCCGAGGTCGTACAGCAGCCCGGCGACCTCCTCGGTCCCGCCCGTCTCGCGCCAGCCGCCCTTCGGCACCGGCCGCCAGCGCTCGAACCGCGACTCGAACCGGGTGACCTCGCCCAGCTCGCCCGCCGCGACCAGGCGTCCGAGCGTGAGGAAGTCGCCGTCCCAGCGCCGGTTCTGGAACACGGTCAGCATCAGGCCCAGATCGCGCGCCAGCTCCGCCAGGGCACGCGCCTCCGCGGCGGTCGCGGCCAGCGGCTTGTCCACCACCACCGGCAGGCCCGCCTTCAGCGCGGCCTCCGCCAGCGGGACGTGCGTGCGGTTGGGGGAGGCGATCACGACCAGGTCGACGGAGTCCCACAGCTCGGCCGCGTCCCGGACCGCTCGCGCGCCGTACTTCCCCGAAACCTCGGCGGCCCGCTCCGGGTCACCGGTGACGACCGCGGACAGTCTCAGGCCGGGCGTCGCGGAGATCAGCGGGGCGTGGAAGAACGCCCCGGCCACCCCGTACCCGACGAGGCCCACGCGCAGATCGGTCATCGCGCGGCCGAGGAGCCGGCGGTCAGGGTCTCGTACGGGCGCCCGGTCCCGTCCCCGGCGTGGAGGTCAGTCACCGCGCTGCTCGTCACGTTCGGCCAGGAACGCCTCGAACTGGGCGGCGAGCTCGTCGCCGGTCGGCATCTCCGAGGACTCGGCCATCAGGCTCTCGCGCTCGGAGCCCGCCGCGAACGCGTCGTACTGCTGCTCCAGGCCGGTGATGGCGGTGGACAGCTCCTGGGAGGCCTGGATCTGCTCGGCGATCTCGGCGTCGGTCTTCTCCGCGGCCTCGCGCAGGCCCTCCAGCGGGAACACCAGCCCGGTGCTCCTGGTGACCGCCTCCAGCGCGGTCACCGCGGCCGACGGGTATTCGGCCTGGGCCAGGTAGTGCGGCACGTGCACGGCGTAGCCGAGGGCGTCGTGCCCCTTGGCGCCGAGCCGGAACTCGATCAGCGAGGCCACGCTGCCGGGCACCTGGACCTTGCCGAAGGCGCTGGTCTGGCCGGTGACCAGCTCGGGGCGGCTGGCGTGGCCGGTGACGCCCAGCGGGCGGGTGTGCGGGACGGCCATCGGGATGCCGTGGATGGTCACCAGCCTGCCGACGTTCAGCCGGGTGACCAGCGTGCCGACGGCGGCGGTGAACAGCTCCCACTCCCGGTCCGGCTCGGGGCCGCTGAGCAGCAGGAACGGGGTTCCGGTGGTGTCGTGCAGGAGGTGCAGCGACAGCTCGGGGCTCTCCAGGTCCACCCAGTGGTCGGTGTCGAAGGTCATGGTGGGCCGCCGGGAGCGGTAGTCCAGCAGACGGTCCACGTCAAAGGTCGCGACGACCCGGTGCTCCAGCTCGTCGAGCAAGTGGGTGATGGCGAGCCGCCCGGCGCCGCCCGCGTCCACGAACCCGTCGAAGTGGTAGAGCAGCACCGGATCGGTCAGCTCAGGGACGTCTCCGCTGAGCCGGTAGAGATCCGTCGGGTCGAACACCGTTTTCCAGCCTTTCGTCGGTCGTCTCTTCAGCTCAACCCGCGGGGGGTCCGCTGAATTCCGCCTACCCTCGGCGATCACACGGCACCCTACCGGGGCACAATGGGTCACATGCAGTCTGACCCTGAGCTGGAGGAGTTCGCGACCCGTCTGTTCAACCTGGCGAGGACCGGCGAGACGGAGCGACTCCGAGCCTACGTCGGAGCAGGGGTTCCGGTCGATCTCACCAACGACAGGGGCGACACCCTGCTGATGCTCGCCGCCTACCACGGCCACGCGGAAACGGTCCGGGCACTGACCGAGCTGGGCGCCGACCCCGGCAGGGCCAACGACCGCGGGCAGACGCCGCTGGCGGGCGCGGTCTTCAAGAAGGAACCCGACGTGATCAGGGCACTTCTGGAGGCCGGGGCCGATCCGCACGCCGGAACCCCCTCGGCGGCGGACGCGGCCCGCATGTTCGGCCAGCATGAATACCTGGAATGGTTCGCGCGATAACTCAGAAACCACGATATCCAGGTGTTTCCTGACGTATAGGAAAACGGGCCACCTTCAGCCATCCTGGGGGAGTGGGAACTACTACTAAGCGTAGGTCAGGCCTATCTCTCCGCATCCCCCCGTTACCCTGTCCCTTCCCCAGTGAGGTCAACCCCCATGTCGAGAGGGTCAACGCCGAGACCCTCGACTGGCTCGTCGACAGGGGCATCCTGGAGGACGCCGAGACCGTCGAGCGCTACCGTCAAGCCAAGTACGGCTGGCTGGGAGCCCGCACGTACCCCTATGCCGAACACCACACGCTCCGCCTGGCGACCGACTGGTGCGTGTGGCTGTTCGCCTTCGACGACGCCTTCTGCGAGTCGGGCCGCGGCGCCGGTGAGATAACCCGCGCCCTGCCCCGGCTCTTCACCGTCCTCGACGACCTGGAGGCAGGCCAGGAGGTCGACGACGTCTTCGCCGGGGCGCTCCTGGAGATCAAGACCAGGATCTCCACGTACGGCGACGACGACCAGCTCGACCGCTGGCGCGCCGTCACCAAGGACTACCTCTTCGCCCAGGTGTGGGAGGCCGCCAATCGCGAGGCCGACGTCGTGCCGAAGGTGGACGACTACATCTTCATGCGGCGCCGCACCGGCGCCATGCTCACCGTCTTCGCCCTCATCGACCTCGCCAGCGGATGCAGCCTCACCCCCGAGGAGTGGCGCCACCCCGACGTCAAGGCGATCACCGAGAGCGCCAACGACGTCGTCGTCTGGGACAACGACCTCATCTCGTACGCCAAGGAGAGCGACGGCGCCAACTCCCGCAACAACCTGGTGAGCGTGCTCGCCAGGCACCGGGGCTACTCGCGGCAGCAGGCCATGGAGGCGATCGGCGCCATGCGCAACCGGGCCATCGCCGACATGGTGGCGCTGCGCCCCTCGCTGGAGGCGCTCGGCTCCGAGGCGGTGCTCGCCTACGTGCGCGGCCTGGAGTTCTGGATCAGCGGCAGCGTCGACTACTCGCTGACCAGCTCCCGCTACACGGGCGCCTGGCAGCAGGAGGCGCCGAAGCCCCCCGCGGGATGAACGAACTCAACCCCGGAGGACCTGGCCGTCCTCGTGGTCTCCGAGCGCGAGGACGATCAGCTCCTCCAGGTTCAGCTTCCTGCCCTGGGCGAAGGCCTTCTCGTGAGCCTCCTCGCCGAGGACGCGCTTGCACTCCTTGACGCAGCGGTCGTGCTCGGAGTTGAAGAACGGGGAGCCCAGCTGCGGCATCCCGAAGGTCCGCCAGTTGGCCTGGCCGCCGCCCATCAGCCGGGCGGCGAGCGCCGCCTGGCCGTCCTCCAGCGCCTGCTTGGCCACCACCTCGATCGCCAGGCCGATCCCGAGCACGTCGTGGAAGTAGCGCTTGAGCCGGAGCGCCTCGCGCGCGTTCGACATGGCCTCGGGGGAGCGGCCCATCGCCTGGTACACGCTGGCGAGCGCGTAGATGGCGTACGAGCGCAGCCACAGCTCGCCGCGCTGGGTGCAGACCGCGATGCAGTCGCGCAGCAGCACCTCGGCCTCGGCCGGCTCGTTCTGGATGAGCAGCACCATGGACAGCTCGACGATCGAGGGCAGCAGGCCCGGGTTGAGCTCGCGCCCGCTCTTGTGGAACTCGATCGCCACGCCCAGCAGCGCGCTCGCCTTCTGCAGGTCGTTCTGCAGGAACGCGGCCGTGCCGAGCATCTTGGTGGCCAGGATGACCGCGCCCGAGTCGCCGACCCTGACGGCGTCGGAGCTGCACTGCTCCGCCGCCTCGATGGCGCCGGTGATGTTTCCCTGCGCGCTGTTGATGTAGGACAGCACCCACAGGGCCTTGCACCGGTCGGGGCTCGGCTGGCGCGCCAGCTCCAGGGTCTTCTCCAGGTAGAGCCTGCCCTCGCGGGCCAGCCCGCAGGCCACCCACATGAACCACAGGGAGGACAGGAGCTTCAGCCCCGCCTGCACCTCGCCGGGGGTGCGCAGGCAGTGGTCGAGCGCGACGCGGATGTTGTCGTGCTCGTGGCGCATCCTGACGTACCAGTAGACCTGCCGGGCGCCCGACCAGGCTTCCTCGCTCCGCTTGGCCAGCTGCAGGTAGTAGTCGCGGTGCTTCTGCCTGATCGCGGCCGTCTCGCCGAGCTTGTCCAGCCACTCCTCGCCGTACTGCCGCAGGGTGTCGATCAGCCGGTAGCGGTGCCCCGAGGGCGTGCCGTCGCTCAGCAGGATCGACTTCTCCACCAGGCTGGAGATGAGCTCCATGATGTCCTCGGACGGGAGGTTGTCGCCCGAGCAGACGTAGCGGGCGGCGTCGAGCTCGAAGTCTCCGGCGAAGACCGACAGCCGCGCCCACAGCAGCCGCTCGGCCGGCTCGCACAGCTCGTGGCTCCAGCCGATCGCGGCCCGCAGCGTCTGGTGCCTGGGCAGCGCCGTGCGGCTGGCCCCCGCGAGCAGGCTGAACCGGTCGGCCAGCAGGCCGAGGATCTGCTCCACCGACAGGGCGCGCATCCGGACCGCGGCCAGCTCGATGGCGAGCGGGATGCCGTCGAGGCGGCGGCAGAGCTCGGCCACCGGGCCGACGTTGTACTCGTCCAGCATGAAGTTGGGCACCACCGCGCTGGCCCGCGCGACGAAGAGCTGCACCGCCTCGTTGGTGAAGACGTCCTCGCCCGGGGAGTCGCCGGGAACGGCCAGCGGCGGGATGGTGACCGTGTGCTCGCCCCTGGCGTTCAGCGACTGGCGGCTGGTCGCCAGGATGGTCAGCCCAGCGGCGTTGCCGAGCAGGTCCTCGAAGAGGGCGGCGCACGCGTCGACCAGGTGCTCGCAGGTGTCGATGATCAGGAGGATCTCGCGGTCGCCCAGCCACTCGACCAGCGTCTCGTCCGCCGAGCGGGCGGACTGGTCGGCGATCCCGAGGGCCGAGGTGATCGTGTGGCGGACCATGCCCGAGTCCTGGAGGCGGGCCAGGTCGGCGAACCAGACGCCGTCCTTGAAGTCGCCCCGCATCTGGTGCGCGATCCGCAGGGCGGTGCGGGACTTGCCGACGCCCCCGATGCCGGTCACCGTGACCAGGCGGTGCTCGCCCAGCCGCTGCCGGAGTGTGGTGAGCAACCTGGTGCGCCCCACGAAGCTGGTCAGCTCGTTGGGCAGATTGCCGTCTCGCCGCCATCCTGCTGGCGTTGTCATGGCGCCTCACGGGGGGATAGCCGGAACCTGCCACCGCATCGTACCGTCTGGGCTCCCGCCTGTCCCCGGCGTCGCGGGGTACGGGGCCGGGCTTTCAGGACGGCCGGGGAGGAAACGGATCCTCTCGGGGCCGGGCTTTCTCCGAGGGCGAAGGGCGACCTTTCCGCGAGAGGGAGGGCGCGGGCGGCGCGGGTGGCTAGCATGGAGCGCGTGACAGTGCGCGAACCCGATGACCTGCGTCCCGTCGATCTCGCCGACGACGGGCTGCCGATCCTGCCCGACCAGACCGCCGACGACACCGATCTCGGCTGGAGCGAGTGGCGCGAGGCCGACGACGACGCCCGCCTGATCGAGGACCGCCCTCCCCACTGGGGATGATCCCGCGGGCGGGGTCCCGCCGTGGGAACCCCGCCGGAGCCGCTCCGCCGTGAACGGCGCCGGGAGCCTCGCCGGGAGACGGGCTAGGAGACGACGTCCTTGACGCGGAAGCGGCGGAAGGCGAACGCGATCAGGATCGCCGAGTAGGTCACGGAGACGGCCACCCCCTTGAGCATGCCGTCGTACTCCGGCTGCGGGGCCAGGGCGTCCAGCCACGCGGTGTTCCAGAACGTCGGCAGAAACTCCCTGAGCCGGCCGAGCGCCTCGACCGCCTGCAGGATGTTGCTGACGATCACCAGGCCGACCGCCCCGCCGACCGCTCCCAGCGGGGAGTCGGTGCTGACGGAGAGCAGGAAGGCCAGGGCCGCGACCACGAACTGGCTGACCAGGGCGTAGCCGATCACCACCCCGAACCGGGGCAGCACGTCCAGGGCGGCGATCGTCTCACCGGTCCCCGGCACCCGGACGTCGTTCCACCCGAAGGCGAGGGTCCCGGCCAGCAGGGCCATCACCGGCAGGCAGATCACCGCCGCCGCCGAGTAGCCCATCGCGACGACCAGCTTCTGCCGCAGCAGGCGGTCGCGCGGGATCGGGGCGGCCAGCAGGTAACGCAGCGACGACCAGCTGGCCTCGCTGGCCACGGTGTCGCCGCAGAACAGCGCCACCGCGACGACCAGCAGGAAGCTCGCCGACACCGACAGGGCGAAGGCCGCGAAGTTCAGCCCGCCCTCGGTGGCCAGGTCGGAGATGCGCAGCGTGGTGGTGGGCTGCCCGGACCCGGCGCCGACCTTGAAGGCGATCACCAGGATCCACGGCAGCGCGAGCAGCAGGCCGAACATCACCAGCGTGCGGCGCCGCTTGAACTGCCGGACGATCTCCACGGCGAGCGGCAGCGTGCGCCCCGGCGCGTATCCGCGCGCCGAACCGTTCTCCGCGACGCCGTTCTCCGGGGCGCCGTTTCGCGCGGCGCCGTTTCGCGCGGGGCCGTCGCCCGTCGCGCCGGTCATGGTGCCACGGGCACCGTCGGTGTCGCTCACGCCTTCTCTCCGATCAGGTCCAGGAAGACGTCTTCCAGGCGGGTGCCGGAGCCGTTGACCGGGGTGCGGCTGCTCAGCAGCTCGGCCACGGTCCCGGCCGTGACGAGGCGCCCGCGGTGCATGACCACCACGTGACTGCAGGTCTGTTCCACCTCGGCGAGCAGGTGGCTGGAGACGATGACCGTGCGGCCCCCTCTGGCGTAGCGGATCAGGACCTCGCGCATCTCGCGGATCTGGGGCGGGTCGAGACCGTTGGTGGGTTCGTCCAGGACGAGCAGGTCGGGCAGGCCGAGCATGGCCTGCGCGATGGCCAGGCGCTGGCGCATGCCCTGCGAGTAGGTGCGGACGGCGCGGTCCAGGGCCTTGCCGAGGTCGGCGATCTCCAGGGCCTCGGCGAACCTGGCGTCCTCGGCGGGCCGGCCGGTCGCCTTCCAGTACAGCTCCAGGTTGTCGCGGCCGTTGAGGTGCGGCAGGAAACCCGGGCCCTCGACGAACGAGCCG
Source organism: Streptosporangium sp. LJ11 (assembly GCF_051918945.1). Taxonomy (NCBI): domain Bacteria; kingdom Bacillati; phylum Actinomycetota; class Actinomycetes; order Streptosporangiales; family Streptosporangiaceae; genus Streptosporangium; species Streptosporangium sp. LJ11. The sequence goes on along the minus strand of NZ_JBPXMB010000028.1, from coordinate 64,869 downwards.
AGCCTGGACAGGACCGGGGCGCCGGGCACCACCCGGTGCCCGAAGATCCGCACCTCGCCGCCGTCGGGTTTGATCAGGCCCATCAGCATGCGCAGGGTGGTGGTCTTGCCGGCCCCGTTGGGGCCGAGCAGGCCGAGCACCTGGCCGTGCTCGACGGTGAACGACAGGTCGTTCACCGCGAGCTCGCCGTTCCGGTACGCCTTGGTCAGGCCGTGGATCCGCAGCGGCACGGAGTCCAGCTCCGGGTCGTGCTCGTCGGCGGCGCGGCGGCGCCCGGCGAGCAGCAGGGCCGCCGCGAGGGCGAGGGAGAGCAGCGGCAGCGCCCAGATCCACCAGGCGGGGCCGGTCGAGGGGGTGCGCAGGGTGGCGTGGGTGGGGACGGTCACGGCCGGTGAGGCCAGGGCGACCTTGTAGACGGCCGGGGGCGCGGGGGTGCTGTAGCCGAGGTCGGTGGTGGTGAACGCGACGCGCAGCCGGTGCCCGGCCTCGAACCTGTGGTCGATGGCCGGCAGGGTCACGGTGGCCTCGCCGGAGCCGCCTTCGGGGATCGCGATCCTGACCGGGGCGACGAGCCCCTCGGGCAGGATCGGTGCCTGCGTCGCACCCGCGACGTCGTAGAGCTTGGCGAACAGCGTCACCTCGCCCGCCGCGCGCGTCCCGCCGCCTCCGGCCCGCGCCTCGGCGGCCCCCGCTTCCGCCTCGCCGGTGTCCGGGCCGCTCCCCGCGGCGTCACCCGCCGCGGGGGCGGACGGTTCGGGCGTCACCCGCACCCGTACGGTCGAGCTGCCGGTGACCTGGAGCGGGGCGGCCAGCGGAGCGGAGTCGAAGGTGGCGCTCTGGCCCGCCATGTCGATCGACAGGTTCGCGGTGGCACCTCCGCCGAGACCGCCGAAGCCGGGGACCGCGGAGATCGAGGCGGGGGATCCGCCGGGCGGGTTGGCCACCTGCTGGTCGGGCCCGCTGAGCGGTACGGAGGTCTGGCCGGTGCCGGACAGTCCCGGATAGCCGTCGGCGACGGCGTGCAGCTGGACCGGGCGCCGGGTGCCGGGGTCGCGTCCGCCGTCGCGGGTGACGGTGAAGGCGCCGCCCGCCTGGCCGGCCCCTCCGTCCTCCTTCAGGTGGCGGTCGAACCAGCCGAGCGTCCTGTCGTGCAGCCAGTCGACCTCGCCGTTGCCGCCGTCGTGGCCGCCGTCGAACCAGGCGACCTCCACCGGGGCGCCGGTGGCGGCGATCGCCCTGGCGTTGGCGTCCGCCTGGCCCAGGGTGAACAGCGAGTCGCGCTGTCCCTGCAGCAGCAGCGTCGGAACCTTGATCCTGCCGGGCACCGAGATCGGGCTGGACCTGCGCAGCGTCGCCACCGCGTCCGCCGTCGCCCGGCCGCTCTCCGCCACCTTCTGGTACATGTCACAGATCTCCGGCAGGAACCGGCCGCACCGGACCTCCTCCGCGGTGAGCGGCCGGGGCGGCGCGGACGGAGCCCCGGCCCCGTCCTCCCCGTCCTCCCCGTCCGCCTCACGGCCCGCGCCGCTCCCGCCGCCGAGGGCGGCCAGCCCGGCCGCGCCCGGCGCGGGACCGCCGCGGCTGAAGAACAGCCCGGCCCACATGCGCTTGAACACCCCGCTCTCCGGGCCCTGCCCGGTGGCGTTCGGGAACAGCGCGTCGGCCAGGTCGTACCAGGTGATCTGCGGGACGATCGCGTCGATCCTGGGGTCGTGGGCGGCGGCCATCAGCGCGATGGCCCCGCCGTAGGAGCCGCCCGCGACGCCCACCCGCGGGTCGCCCGCCGCGTCGAGCCGGACCTCGGGCCGCCTGGCGACCCAGTCGACCAGCTGGCGCACGTCCTTGACCTCGTAGTCGGGGGAGTTCAGCGCGATCTGCCCCGAGGAGCGGCCGAAGCCCCGCGCGGACCAGGTCAGCACGGCGTAGCCGCCCCGCGCCAGCCGTACGGCGGCGTCCTTGACGCTCTGCTTGCTGCCGCCGAAGCCGTGCGCGAGCAGCACGGCCGGAGCCCTGCCGCCTCCGGCCGGAGGGAAGAAGCTCGTGTCCAGCGTGACCCGCTGGTCGTCGCCCGGCCCGTCGACCACCGTGATCATCTGGTTCCGGGCCCGTACGTCCGGTTCGGACGGCCACACCAGCCAGACCGCGACACCGGCGACCAGCACGGCGATCACGGCGACCACGGTGATTCCCGGGCCCCGGACGGCCCGTTTTCCCCCACGTTGCATGACGAGAGCCTACTGATCGGAGCTGAGAGCCTCCTGAGACCGCTCTCAGGAGCGTTCCCGCCGGTCAGGCACGGGCGAACCGCCGGCGGGCCGCCGCGGCCGGCGGCGGAACCGAACGCGGGTGATCACCTGCGGGGCAGGAGGGAGGGAGTGGTCCCGATGCTCAGGGTTGTCCCCGATTGCGGAGCGAGGTAAAGGAGCGGCATCATTTCGACGCGTGAAGCCAGTAGAGAGCCTTCGAAGAAGAGCCACTCCCGTCCTTGAGTGGGCTCTGCCGTATTGGACGCGTGGGAAGGCCGGCAGGGAGACCCCGGAGGACCTGTTCAGGCTCCTCTATCTCGGGTGGCTGGTGGCTTTCTCGTTCAAGGTGCTCGGAGCGTCCTGGGACGTCTCCTGGCACTTCAAGTGGCTCCGCGACGACCTGGCCCCGCCGCACCTGCTCAACAGCGTCGGCACCGCCCTCGTCCTCGCCCTCACGATCATCCACGTCTACACCGGCTACGGCGTGGACAAACTCGCGCAGCGCCTCATCACCTGGGGCACGGGCGTCTTCCTGGTCGCGGTCCCGCTGGACCTGATCAACCACCGGATCAACGGGCTCGACATCACCTCGTGGAGCCCGTCCCACCTGATGCTCTACATCGGCACGCTCTTCATGGTCTGCGGCGTGATCCGGGGCTGGTTCGTCCGGGCGGTCCCGGGGCGGACGCGCACGCTGGTCCTCGGCGGGCTCTTCGTGTTCCTCTTCGAGAACGTCTGGTTCCCGGCCCAGCACCAGGAGTACGGCGTGTACGCCATCGCCGCCTGGGACCGGGGGGCGCCGGAGGCCGAGCCGATCCTGATCCAGTTCGCCGCCGAGCAGATCGGGCTGCCGGTGAGCGACAGGGCCGTGGCGCTCCACTTCGCGCTGCCCGTCCCCGACCAGCTCTACCCGCTCTACGCGGCGATGGCCGCCGTCATGGTGGCCGTCTACGCCCGCGCGATGATCGGCCGGATGTTCTCCGCCACCGCCGTGATCGGCGCCTACATCGTCTTCCGCACCCTGATCTGGCCGCTCCTGGCCGTGGCCGACTTCCCGCGCTCGGCGATCCCGGTCTTCCTGATCGCCGGGGCGCTCGCCGTCGACCTGGCGTTCCTGATCAGGATGCCCGTGGTGAGGGCGCTGGTCGGCTCCGTCGGCGCCACCCTCCTCATCGACCAGGCACTGCGCTTCCAGCACTCGATGTTCATGGCGCCGCCGCTGGTGCCCCCCACGACCATGCTGGTCGGGGGGGCCGGGCTCGCCGTCCTGTGGCTGGCCGCCGAATGGTCGTTCAGCCGTCACACGCTGCGGGCTCAGGACAGGGAGGCGCTGGTCAGCGCGACCGCGACCCCGTAGGCCAGCCCCATCACGGTGATCTCGGCCGCCGCCCACGCGACGACCGCCGTCGCCCGCCGCTCGGCGATGTGCGGCAGCAGGCGGAAGCGGATGTGGGCGGCGAACGGGATCAGCAGCGCCACGCACGCGACCTTGGCCACGACCAGCAGGCCGTACTCGTTGGTCAGCAGGGCCCCGGGCAGCTCGACCCCCGGGGTGAGGGCCATCGTGGCCAGGCCGTTCACCAGGCCGGAGAGCCCGACCACGACCAGGGCCAGGGTCGCCAGCCTGGAGAACGCCGGCAGCACCCGGGCCAGCAGCTCCCGGTCCGCGGCGACCAGCAGGACGACCGCGAGCAGGCCGCCGGTCCACGCCGCCGCGCCCATCACGTGCAGCTCCATCGAGATCATGATGGGGTCGTGCCAGGCCGAGTCGACCGCGTGGCCGGTGACCGGGATCGGCAGCAGCCCGAAGAGGGCGATCACGATCCGCAGCTCGGCCGGGACCTTCTCGCCGTACCGCACGGCCAGCAGCCCGATCCCGGCGTAGGACAGCGCGCAGGCGGCGCTGAAGAGCATGCCCTGCCCGGCGCCGACGCTGTCGACGTACTCGGCGATCATCCCGGGGGTGGGGACCGGCCCGGGGTTCAGCTCGGCCGTCTGGAACACGATGACCGCCAGAGCCAGCAGCGCCCACGCCCAGGCGAAGGTGACGGCCATCGGCCGGGCCCGGCGCATCACCGGCTCGGTGCCGTCCGGGTCGTCGAACCCGAGCAGCTTCGGCAGCAGGCTGAGCCCGACCACCGCCACCGCCGCCAGGTCCAGCAGCACCCGCAGCACCGGCAGCCCGTACTCCACCAGCGGTCCGGGGATCGCGATCCCCGGCACCGCCTCCTGGGGGGCGAGCGCCGTCGCGGCCAGCACGGCCAGCAGGGCCGCGGAGACGAACCCGCCGATCACGAGCCTCCTGGCGGTGCCGGCCTCGGCGACCCGCTCGGTGGTCACGGTCATCCCGTGCCCCCCTGCTCCCTCGTACGGCGCATCGCCACGACGGTGGCCCCGCCCAGCAGGACGATGGAGCCCGCGATCCACAGCACGGCCATCCCGGCCCCGCCGTTCTGCGCGGCCTCGGCGGCCTGGGCACCCAGATCGGGCTCCTGCGGCGCGGCGGCGGAGACCACCGGGGCGGAGGCGGCGGGCGCCTGAGCGGAGCCGCCGGAGTCGCCCCGGCCGGGGGCGGTCAGGGTGAACGTGATCTTGCTGGAGACCGGGTGGCCGTCGGAGGAGAGGATCCGGTAGCCGATCGCGTACACCCCGGCGGGGCCGAGGGGCTTCACGGCGACGCTGACCTTCGCCCTGTCGACGGCGGTCTTCCCGGCCTCCCACCGCGTGCCGTCCGGGCCGATCACGCTGATCTGTGCGAAGCCCTGCCGGACGGGCTGGTCGAAGGTGAGTGTGATCTTCTCGGGTCCGGTGGCCAGCTCGGTACCGTCCTTGGGGTCGCTGCTGATCAGCACGTTGTGGGCCTGCGCCGGGGCGACCGCGCCGAGCAGCGCGGCGGACGCGAGCAGCAGGACCGTGAGTAGCCGCCTCACCGGTCGTGGCCTTCCTTTGGGATCGTCATGACGAAGGACATGCTCCCACCCCGGCCTCCCGCCCGGGAATCGCGCTCGCGCGGGTCAGCCGCGCCCCTGCCCCGGGTCACGTCCCGGCGAGAGGGCCCGGGGACCTCCCGGCGGAGGGTAGGAGCCCGGGGGAACGGAGTCAATGACTAACAGGATGACAAACATTCAAAAAACGAAGAATATGCGGAGTTATCTGGTAAAAGCCCTTGAGGGATGGTTTGTTTGGATTTATCGGGATGGAAAACAACCGTGAAACCTTGACGAATTCGGCACGTGATCCTTAGCCTCGCTTCGAGCAGCGTCACCGATTCGCCGCGCTCGCGCGCGGCAGAGAAGGCGCCATTCGCCCACGCCGGTGTCGGGCCGCGGGCCTTCCCGATGGAAACGCCGCGCCGGGCACGAGATCCCTGGACGGATGCTCGTCGTCGACGCCCTGCTCGGGAACCGGTCGGGAAAAGTCAGCACAAGGGAGCCGCGGGGCCATTTGGAGGCCGCCGCGACAGGCCGGACGGAAGGCGTCTGAAATGTCGATGTCGCTGGTACACGGATGGGAAAGGGCGTCCCGCGCGGACGTCGTCGAAGAGATCGGCCGGACCCGATGACGGCCGGCCCCGCGCGGATCGGTGCGACGTCCGTGGAGTTCACCGGGGCGCGCGGCGGCGAGTCGCCGCTCAGCTGGGGCCAGCTGGCCATCTGGCGGCTCACCCGGTGGCTGGACGACGACGACCCGTACTTCAACATGCCCTGGGTGCTGCCCGTCTACGGCAGACGCGACCTCGACACCGTCCTGCGGGCGCTGCGCGCGCTCGTCGAGCGGCACGAGACGCTGCGGACGACGTACGAGGAGACGCCCGGCGGACTGGTCCAGCGCGTGGCGCGCCAGGGCCGGTTCACCGTCGAGACGTACGACGCCGGGGAGGCCAGACCGCTCGCCGCCGCCAGGGAGCTCTCCGTCCGGCTGGCCGCCACCGCGTTCGACTACGCGGCCGACCTGCCGTTCCGCTGCGCCGTCGTGACCGTCGACGGCCGTCCCAGGACGGTGGCCCTCACCCTGTCCCACCTGGCCGTGGACGGTGGGGCCCTGGAGGTGCTGGCGCGCGACTGGCGGGACCTGCTCGCCGGTGGCGAGATGGCAGCCCCCGGCTGGCAGCCGATGGACCAGGCCGCCTTCGAGCGCGAGGGGGCCGGCGCCGCCCGCGGCGAGCGGACGCTGCGTCACTGGCGCGCGATCCTGGAGCGGGCGCCCCTGAGCATGTTCGACTTCCCCCGCACGACGCCGGAGGAGCCGCGGTTCGTCAAGGTCGGCATGGAGTCGGCCGCCACCGCGGCGGCGGCCGAGGTGCTGGCGGCGCGCTGGTCGGTCAGCACGGCCAGCGTGCTGACCACGGCGAGCGCGGTGCTGCTGAGCGCGCTCACCGGCCACCGCGAGGTGGTCATGCAGCTCATCGTGGCCAACCGGCACGACCCCCGGGTCGCCGCCATGGCGGGCAGCGCCGTACAGGACGGGATCTTCGTCCTCGGCCTGCCGGGTGGAACGTTCGCGGACGCCGCCCGCGCCGGGCACCGGCAGGCGCTGACCGCCTACCGGAACGCGCACTACGACCCGTACCGGATGATGGCGCTGCGCGAGGAGATCGGCCGCGAGCGCGGGCGGCCCGTGGACCTGTCGGCCTACTTCAACGACGCGAGGACCGTCGGCCACTGGCCCCACCTGCCCGCGGTCGAGCCACCGGGCGACCCCGCCGCGATCGCCGCCCTCACCGAGCGGACCAGGACCTTCCACGTCGGATCCTGGCCCGAGGTGGACGCCACGGCCCTGTTCGCCACCGGCACCGCCACCAACACCTGCGAGCTGTACCTGATGGCCGACACCGCCTACCTGCCGCGTCCCACGGCCTACGCGCTGCTGCGCGGGCTGGAGACCCTGCTGGTCGCCTCCGTGGCCGGGGACGTCCCGCTCGACGAGGTCGCCGGGCTGTGCGGCATCGTCCCGGCCGAGCGCCCCGTCACCCGGCCCGGCGGCGGGGACGGGTCCTCCGGCGGCGCGCCCGGCACCGGCGCGGCGAAGGCCGCGAGGGACCCCGGAGCGCAGGGACCGAGGACGGTGGCCGGTGACCACGTCTGACCGCCACGTCGCGCCGGACGGCCGCGCGGCGCTCGCCGAGCCGACACGCAGGGTGGGACCCTGGTGGGTGGCCGGCATCTCGCTGGCCAACCTGGCGCTCTGGATGGCCTATTTCGGGCCGCTCCAGGTGCTGCTGCCCTCGCAGGTGGCGTCGATCGACCCGGTGGGCAAGGAGGGGTCGCTGGCGCTGGTGACCGGGGCGGGGGCCGCCGTCGCGATGCTCCTCAACCCTGTCGCCGGAGCGTTGTCCGACCGTACGGCCGGGCGGTTCGGGCGCAGGCATCCGTGGTCGCTGGGCGGGGCGCTGGTCGGAGCCGGGGCGCTGGTCCTGCTGGCGGGTCAGGGGTCGATCCTCGGCGTGGCGGCCGGATGGTGTCTCGCGCAGGCCGGGCTCAACGCGATGCAGGCCGCGCTCGGCGCGGGGGTGCCCGACCACGTTCCGGTCGGCCAGCGGGGTGAGGTCTCGGGCTGGATCGGGATTCCCCAGTCGCTCGGGGTGGTGCTCGCCGTGGTCCTGGTCACCATGGTCGCCACTACCACCGAATCCGGATATTTCTTGATAGCGGCGCTGGTCCCGCTCTGTGTGCTCCCCTTCGTCCTCACCACCCACGACCCCCGCCTGGCGGCCAGGCCGCCCTTCGAGCCCCGGGCCTTCCTGAGGGGGTTCTGGATCAGCCCTCGCAGCCACCCCGACTTCTTCTGGGCCTGGCTGACACGCTTCCTGATGCAGCTGGGCAACGCCGTCGCCACCCTCTACCTGCTGTACTTCCTCACCGACGCGGTCGGCTACGAGCGGCTCTTCCCCGGCGAGAAGGCCGAGGACGGCCTGCTCGTGCTGATCCTGATCTACACCGCGGCCGTCGTGCTCACCACCGTCGTCGCGGGTGTGATCTCCGACAGGCTCGGCCGCCGCAGGGCGCTCGTCACGGTCTCCGGCCTGATCAGCGTGGTCCCCGCGGTGATGCTCGCGTTCTGGCCCCAGTGGCCGGTGGCGACGGCCGGTGCCGCGATCATGGGGGTCGGCTTCGGCATCTACCTGTCGGTCGACAACGCCCTGGTCACCCAGGTCCTGCCCGCCGCCGAGGGGCGCGCCAAGGACCTCGGCGTCATCAACATCGCCAACTCCGGCCCCCAGGTGCTCGGCCCCGTCGTCGCCGGTCCCATCGTGGCCGGTCTCGGCGGCTATCCCGTCCTCTACCTGACCTCGGCGGCCCTCGCCCTCCTGGGCGCCGGCCTCGTCTGGAAGATCCGCTCGGTCCCCTGAGCGTCCGGCTCCCGGCGCCCACCCCGCGGAAAGGTCGGCGGAGGAGCCGGTGAGGGTATGAGGTCCCTCGTGCCGGTGTGGCGTCCTTCACTCAGCGTTGTATCCATGCCACTCCCGATTCGATCGGTGACCTTCCGGTCGCTGCGGGTGATGGAACCCTTCGGGTATGGCAGTGGTAGCTCCCCGGCCCGTCCTGGGAATCGTGCTTCTGATCTTCGTCAGCGCCGCGTGGGGATCGGCTTTCCCGCTGATGAAGGACCTCATCGTCCGCATGCCCGTGGCGGACCTTCTCGCCGAGCGGTACGGCATCGCCACCCTCGTGCTGCTCGCTCTCCGCCCGAAAAGCCTGCGGGGACTGTCGGAGAGCACCTGGCTGACCGGCATCCTGCTCGGCCTGCTGTTCGGCGTGGGCCAGACGGCCCAGGCGGTCTCACTGCACGATCTGCCCTCGTCGGTCTCGGGGTTCACGGTCGGCTCGTACGTGGTGATCACCCCGGTTCTCGGGCTGTTCCTGCTCGGGGCCAGGACCTCGGTCCGCGTCTGGGCGGCGGTGGCGCTGGCCATGGCCGCGATGACCGCGTTCACCCTGATGAGGGGGGCGGAGGGTGACATCGCCCTGCCCGCGCTGGCCGCCACCCTGCTGTCGGCGGTCCTGTACGCGGTCCACACGCTGGTGCTCGGCAACTCCGCCGAGGCGCGGCAGAACGCCTACGCGGTCACGGTGATCCAGCTCGGCACCATCGCCGTCATGACGGGGGTCCTCGCCGCGCCGGACGGCCTGACCCCGCCCGCGAGGCCGGGTGACTGGGCGATTCTCGGCCACCTGTCGATCGTGGCCTGCGCCCTGGGTTTCCTGGCCCGCTCCTGGGGTCAGGTCCACGTCTCGCCGGTCTCCGCCGCGGTGATCCTGTCGGCCCAGCCACTCTGGGTGACCGCACTCGCCGTGGCGCTGTACGGGGAGCCGCTCACCACGGGCGTATACCTCGGCGGGGGGCTGATCGCCCTCGCCATGCTCCTGGTCGTACTGCCCAAGGGGCTGTTCAGCTCAGTTCGGCGAGGGAGAGACCCAGTTCCGCCGCCGCGGCCGTCCGGATGAACTCGATCATCCGCGCCCGCGAGAGCACCCGCCGGTGTACCGTCACCTGCGTGGACAGGCCGTCGATGAGGGACATGACCCGCCAGGTCGCGCCCTCGGGGTCCGCGCAGGTGAAGATCCCCGCCTCCACGCCGTCGTCGATGATCGCGCGGAGGGCGCCCTTCCACCGCATGTCGATCCTGCGGGACATCTCCTCAAGCTCGGCGTTGCGCATCGACTCCGCCCAGGCGTCGATCCACAGGGCCCATGACTTGGACTTCCCGCTGGGCGGATAGAACCTGAGCAGAGCGCGCAGCCGGTCGAGCGGGGAGCCGCCCGACTCCTCCATCTTGACGAGCGCGTTCAGGTCGAGCTGGGCGGCGTAGGAGAAGGCCTGGGCGAACAGCTTCTCCTTGGTCTCGAAATGGTAGAAGAGCAGCGCCTGGCTGACACCGGCCGCCTGGGCGATGTCAGCGGTCCGCGTGTGACCGAACCCCTGAGCCGCGATGACATCGCAGGCGGTCCGGAGCAGATCTTCACGACGTAATCGCCCAAATCCCCTTGCCACAAGGGAACCCTAGCGGGTCACGGCGCGCCGGCAGGGGCAGGGGCGGGGGTCGGCGACCGCACTCGAGGTCCTGCGCCCGGAGGGGGATCGCCGTCCGGACCGGGGTGCAAGGGGATGCGCAGCACGAACCGGGCACCCCGCGTGCTGTCCTCCAGCCTCAGGAGGCCACCGTGCGTGCGGGCGATCTCCCCGGGGTACCGAGGGATGCGCACACCTCCCTGTCCTGCCTGACACTCGTCGCGGGAGGGGCGAAGTTCGCCATCCGGGGGGCGCCGACCAGGTTGGGGGTCGACGCGATGATCTCGTCCTTCGCGTTCAGCAGTTCAGCAGTTGCATGCCGTCGGTTTTTCCCGGCGGTACCACCGAAGGCAGTTGCCCACGCTTGGCCAGATGGACGCTCTGCAGCGCGGCGCCCGCCGCCTCCTCGGTCTTGAAACTGCCCGCCAGACCGTGAACGGAGAACGTCGCGATCGCGATGAGGGCGATTCCCGACACGACGGTCATGGAGACGGCGATCAGCGTCAGCCGGAGCCGTACGGACCACCTTCTCCCCGTGAACACGTCGCTCTCCAGCCATTCGACAAGGATATTAGGCAGATTAATTACCGTTTCAAGATGATTAATCGCCAAGGAGCGACAAACATCCTTATACCTATGTAAATAGGTATTCATTCGAATGAATATGAACTTTCGTGGATGTCAGTGCCAGTGCCAGTGCCACCCGCCGCCCCCGGCTCGTCTCCGCCGCCGTCCCGCCCTAGAGGGTGATCCATTCGGTGGAGGTGGTGACCTCCTCGAGGACGGCGGGGATGGGGTCGACGCCGATGCCGGGGGCGGCGGGGACGTCGAGGTGGCCGTCGTGGAGTTCGAAGGGCGGGGTGAGGTCGGTGGTGTAGTAGCGGCGGGAGGCGGAGGTGTCGCCGGGCAGGGTGAAGCCGGGCAGGGCGGCGAGGGCGAGGTTGGCGGCGCGGCCGATGCCGGTCTCGAGCATGCCGCCGCACCAGACGGCCAGGCCGTGGGCGCGGGCGAGGTCGTGGATGCGTCGTGCTTCGAGGTAGCCGCCGACGCGGCCGGGTTTGATGTTGATGATGGAGCAGGCGCCCAGGGTGATGGCGGCGGCGGCGTGGGTGGCCGATTCGATGGATTCGTCCAGGCAGATGGGGGTGGTGATCTTCTTGGCGAGGTGGGCGTGTTGCAGGAGGTCGTCGTGGGCGAGGGGTTGTTCGATGAGCAGCAGGTCCAGGGGGTCGAGTTTGGCCAGGTGGGGGGCGTCGGTGAGGGTGTAGGCGGCGTTGGCGTCGACTTGCAGGGCCAGGTCGGGGCCGAAGTGTTCGCGCACGGCGCGGGTGGGGGCGAGGTCCCAGCCGGGGGCGATTTTGAGTTTGACGCGCCGGTAGCCCTCGTGCAGGTACGCGGTGACGGCCTCGAGAAGTTCGGGAATGGTGGGCATGATGCCGATCGAGACGCCGGCGGGGACGCGGTCGGTGGCGGCGCCGAGATAGCCGGCCAGGGATTGGCCGCTGGTGCGCAGCTGGGCGTCCAGGACGGCGGTTTCCAGGGCGGCCTTGGCCATGCGGTGGCCTTTGAAAGGGTGCAGGGCGCGGTTCACGCCGTGGGCGTCGGTGTGGGTGGGCAGGGCGGGGATGAGGAAGCGGCGTAGCACGTCGGCGGCGGCGTCGACGTATTCGGGGGAGTAGAGGGGGTCGGACATGGCCACGCACTCGCCCCAGCCCTCGGCGTCAGGGGTGACGACGCGCACCAGGAGCACGTCGCGTTCGGTCTCGGTGCCGAAGGAGGTGCGAAACGGGGCGACCAGCGGCATCGCCACCCGCCGCAACTCGATACCGGTGATCCTCACGCTCTCTCTTTCCTTCGCCGTGCGATATCCCGTCACGGCGGGACCCGCCACGCCGGTCGCGGTGGTCGTAGGGGATTTCGCCTTCGGGGTGCGCCGCTCGGTGCCCGGGTCACCTGTCATTCGCCGTTCCGTCCCCCTCCGGGATGTGCCGCTCGGCGCCCGAGCCATCCGTACCGGCCGAGGTCGTCATCCGGTCCCCTCCGGTGGTGCCCCCCGCCGGGCTCGTTCAAGCGGGCCTGCCCAGCTGGGCGCGGAACAGCCGGTGCACGTTCCCTCCGATGATCTTCACGATCTCCTCGTCGGCGAAGCCGTGCTTGAGCAGGGCGTCGGTGACCAGGGGCAACCCGCTCGGACCCGACAGTCCCGGCAGGGCCGCGAGGGGATCGACGTCGTAGTCCATCTCGCAGCACGGGGGAGTCACGTCGTGCATGACCTCGCGGACGAAGTCGGGGCCGAGTCCCACGTGGTCGATGCCGCCGACGCTCGCGATGTGCGCGATGTGGTCCACCAGCCGGTCCACGGTGTACTCGGCCGGATCCTCCGAGAGGAAGGCCGCCAGGAAGTTGACGCACACCACGCCCCCGGTCGCGGTGACCGCGCGGATCTGGTCGTCGGTGAGGTTGCGGTGGTGGTCGCGCAGCGCGCGGGCCGAGGAGTGGGTGGCCATCACCGGCCGGGTCGCCAGCTCCAGCACGTGCTCCACCCCGGAGGCGCCCAGGTGGGAGACGTCGAAGATCATGCCGAGCCGTTCCATCTCCCGTACCGTCTCCACCCCCGCCGCGGTGAGCCTGCTGCCGGTGGCGTCCTCGCCGCTGCCGTCGGCCAGCGCCGTACGGCCCCAGTGCGCGATCGAGGCGACCCGGACGCCGAGCCGGTGCAGTGTCGGCACCAGCTCGACGGCGGCGTCCAGGCCCGGCATGCTCTCCAGCGCCAGGACCAGGGCGATCCTGCCCTCGGCGAGCGCCTCGTCGATCTGCGTCCCGTCCAGGCAGAGGCGTACGGCGTCGGCGTTCCCCTCGGCCAGCACGTGCGCGCACTCGATCATGCGAAGGGTCTGCCGGAGCGCGCCCTCGGGACGGTACTGGCCGTCGATGAAGACCGGCAGCACCTGGAGGTTCACCCCTCCCTCGCGCAGCTGGGGCAGCCAGCGATCGCGGAAGAAGGACGCCCACCGGTGCGGGGGCCTGGCGGTGACGGCCATCAGCAGGTCGTTGTGGGTATCGGCGACCACGGAGTCGCTGTGGAGGTCGGCGGACACGGGCGGGCCCTTCTGCGCGGACGGCTCTCGTTCGCCACGACCGTACCGGCACCCCGGCCCGTCGCGTGCTTCCGCGCCGCCTCGGCTCCCCCGGCTTCCGTACGAGGGTCCCTTCTACGAGGGTGTGGACCCGCGCGCGTCTTTCCGGCGGAGGCGGGTCGGCTTTCCGGCGGGGGCGGGGTCAGCGCGCGAAGCGGAAGGCCTCCGGACGCGGGGCCCTGGTGATGCGGCGGTAGGTGGTCGCGGTGCCCGGCCAGTTGCCGGTCACCCGGCCGGACGCGTTCTTGTACCAGCTCGTGCAGCCCGCCTGCCAGACCATGCCCTCCATGGCCCGGTCGAGGCTCCGCCGCCAGGTGGCCATCGCCTCGGGCCGGACCTCCATCGGCCCGCGCGAGGCCAGGTGCGGCAGGCAGCCCATGACGTACCGGACCTGGCATTCGATCATGAAGACGATCGAGTTGTGACCGAGGTTGGTGTTGGGGCCGTACAGCAGGAACAGGTTGGGGAAGTGCGGCACGGCGATGCCCAGGTACGCCTCCGCGCCGTCCTTCCACTCCTTGGCCAGCCGCCGTCCCCCGCGCCCGGTGACCTGGACGGGGGCCAGGAAGCCGGTGGTCTCGAAGCCGGTCGCATAGACGATGACGTCGGCCTCGCGGAGTCCGGCGGTGGTCTCCACGCCGCCGGGGACGATCCGGGTGATCCCGTCGGTGACGACGTCCACGTCGGGGCGGGTCAGCGCGGGATAGAAACCGCTGTCGATGACGACCCGCTTGCAGCCGACCGGGTAGCGGGGGGTCAGCTTGGCCCGCAGCAGCGGGTCGGGAACCTGCTCGCGCAGGTGCCCCAGGGCCCGCTTGCGCAGCAGGCCCGTGCTCCAGCCTCCGGCCAGGGCCGGGTAGAGGGTGTTCTCCGTGTACCGGTAGAGCCACTCGCGGTAGGCGCGCTGCAGGAACGGCGCGAGGCGGAAGGCCGTCCGCGCACGGGGTCCGAAGACGGCGTCCGGCTTGGGGATCACCCAGTTGGGGGTCCGCTGGAAGACGTCCAGGTGCCCGGCCACCTCGGCCACCCTCGGGATGAGCTGCGCCGCCGACGACCCGTTCCCGATCACGGCCACCCGCCTGCCCGCCAGGTCGACGGAGTGGTCCCAGCGCGCGGAGTGGAAGGCCGCTCCGTTGAATGACGACATTCCCGGAATGTCGGGTAATTGGGGCCGGTTCAGTTGTCCCACGGCCGACACCACCACGTCGAACAGTTCCTCCCCGGCCGTCGTACGGACCCGCCATTTGCCCAGCGACTCGTCGAAGGTGGCGGCGGTGACCGCGGTGTTCAGCCGGATCCTGGGGCGCAGGCCGTACTTGTCGACGCATCCCTCCAGGTAGCGCAGGATCTCCGGCTGCTCGGGATAGCGGCGCGTCCAGCTGGAGTATCTCTCGAAGGAGAAGGAGTACAGGTGCGAGGGGATGTCACAGCCCGCCCCCGGATAGGTGTTGTCGCGCCAGGTTCCCCCGACGTCGGCCCCCTTCTCGAAGATCGTGTACGAGCGGACGCCGGCCTTCTCCAGCCGGATGGCCATGCACAGCCCGCCGAATCCGGCACCGATGATCGCGACATTAGGCCTCATGCGCACGCCCTCCGGGTGTCAGTGTCCACTTACGCTAGGCGATCTACCCGCGCAGGGAAAGCCGCCGGGGAGGCCACTGTGGAAGCCGCAGGACGCCGGTGCGGGAACCGGTGCGGAGGTCGCTGCGAACGCCGGTACGGAAGCCACCGTGACGAGCCCTCCGGGGAAGGCCGATAGTCTGCGCACGTGCCTACGCTTGCCGACATCGTCACAGAGCTGGAGTCCCGTTACGACCCGAGATGGGCGGAGTCGTGGGACGCGGTCGGGCTCGTCTGCGGAGATCCCTCCGCCGAGGTGCGCAGGATCCTGTTCGCGGTCGACCCGGTGGCCGTCGTCGCCGAGGAGGCCCTCGACTGGGGCGCCGACCTCGTCGTCACCCACCACCCCCTCTACCTGCGCGGCACCACGAGCGTCGCGGCCACCACCTTCAAGGGCCGGCTGGTCCACACGCTGATCAAGAACGACATCGGGCTCTTCACCGCCCACACCAACGCCGACGTCGCCGACCCCGGCGTCTCCGACGCGCTCGCCCGCGCCGTCGGCCTGACCGGCCCGCTCGTCCCCCTCAGTCCCGCCGCCGACGACCCCCGGCGCGGCCTGGGCCGCGTCGGCTCGTTGCCGGCCCCCGTCTCCCTCGCCGACTTCGCCCGGCTGGCCGCCCGCGGGCTCCCCGCCACGGCGGGCGGCCTGCGGGTCGCCGGAGACCCCGGCCGCCCCGTCCAGCGGATCGCGGTCAGCGGGGGATCGGGAGACTCCCTCCTCGGGACGGCCCGCGCCGCCGGGGTGGACGTCTTCCTCACCGCCGATCTGCGCCACCACCCGGCCAGCGAGTTCATGGAGGCCTCCGGTGGTCCCGCGCTGATCGACGCGGCCCACTGGGCCACCGAATGGCCCTGGCTCGCCGACGCGGCACACCATCTCGCGTCCGCGTCGGCCGCCAGGGGGATTACTGTTGAGACGCGCGTATCCGAGACGGTCACGGACGCCTGGAACACAACAGCAAAGTGCGAGGATTTCACGTGAAAGCAGCCCCTGCGGCCCAGAAGCGTCTGCTTGACCTGGCCGAACTCGACTCCGCCATCGACCGGCTGGCCCATCGCCGCCGCACCCTGCCCGAGCTGGCACAGATCGACGAGCTCTCCGGGCGCATCGCCCGCATCGCCACCCAGGTGATCGCCGCCGAGACCGAGTCCGGCGACCTCGCCCGCGAGCAGAGCAAGGCCGAGGCCGACGTCGACTCCGTCCGCACCCGTGCCGAGCGCGACCAGAAGCGCCTCGACTCCGGCCAGGTGTCCTCCCCCAAGGACCTGGCCAGCCTCCAGTCCGAGATCGTCTCCCTGAAGCGCAGGCAGGGCGATCTGGAAGAGGTCGTGCTGGAGATCATGGAGCGCCGCGAGGCGGCCGACGGGCAGGTCGCCAGGCTCGTGGCCGAGCGCGACGAGCTCGCGGGCACCCGCGGCACCGCCGAGGACCGCAGGGACGCGGCCTTCGCCGAGATCGACAAGGAGAGGGACGAGCTCCAGGGCAAGCGCGCCGGGGTCGCCGAGGACATCCCCGCCGACCTGCTCGCCCTCTACGGGAAGCTCAAGGAGCAGTTCGGGGTGGGCGCCGCGATGCTCCAGGGAGCCCGCTGCCTCGGCTGCCGCACGAGCCTGTCCATCGCCGAGATCAACCGCATCAAGGCCGCCTCCCACGACGAGGTCATCCGCTGCGAGGAGTGCCGCCGGATCCTCGTCCGTACCGCCGAGTCCGGTCTGTGAGCCCTGTGAGCTCCGTGACCTCGTACGTCATCGAGGCCGACGGCGGCTCGCGGGGCAACCCGGGCCCGGCGGGCTACGGCGCCGTCGTCAAGGACGCCGCCGACGGCCAGGTGCTGGTCGAGACAGCCGCGTCGATCGGCACCCAGACCAACAACGTCGCCGAGTACCGCGGGCTCATCGCGGGCCTGACCTCCCTCCTCTCTCTCGCCGGCGACGGCGCGAAGGTCGAGGTCAGGATGGACTCCAAGCTGGTCGTCGAGCAGATGGCCGGCCGCTGGAAGATCAA
Organism: Streptosporangium sp. LJ11; assembly: GCF_051918945.1. NCBI lineage: Bacteria > Bacillati > Actinomycetota > Actinomycetes > Streptosporangiales > Streptosporangiaceae > Streptosporangium > Streptosporangium sp. LJ11. The sequence goes on along the minus strand of NZ_JBPXMB010000028.1, from coordinate 47,848 downwards.
GAACGAGGGCCTGCGCCCGCTCGCCCTGGAGGCCGCGGCCCTCGCCAGGCGCCTCAAGGTGACCTGGCGCTGGATTCCCCGCGAGAAGAACAAGGACGCCGACCGCCTGGCCAACGAGGCCATGGACGCCGCCGCCAAGGGCCGCGCCTGGACCCTCTCCGGTTCCTCCGCCGCCGCGGAAGCGCCCGGCGGCCGGGTTTCCGGAAGCGGCGTCTCCGGAAGCCGAACCTCGGAAAGCGGCGTCTCCGCCGGCCGGGCCCCTGACAGTGGTGCTCTCGAGAGCGGCGCCTCAGGAAGAGCTGCTTCCAAAAGCGGTTCCCCCGCCGGCCGCACCGCTCCCGCCCGTCCCGCCGAGGACCTGCTGCTCTTCGACACCGGTGACCTCGGCAACGGCGCTCCCGACGCCGGCGACCTCGTGGCCGGTGACTCCGGCGGTGACGGGGACGGCGGCGGGACCACCACGCGCGAGCGAGCGGGCCTGGCCACCCCCACGGGTACGGGCACCGGCTGGCGTTCGCCCACCTCCGTCGCGACCTCGCTGTACCTGCTCCGGCACGGTGAGACGCCCCTCTCCGTCGAGCGCAGGTTCTCCGGGCTCGGCGACCCCGAGCTCACGCCCAACGGCGTCGCCCAGGCCGAAGCCGCCGCGGTGAAACTCGCCGGGAAGCCGTACGACATCCAGGTGATCGTCAGCTCGCCGCTCAGGCGCGCCCGCGCCACCGCGGAGATCATCGCGGCCAGGGTCGGGCTTGAGGTCCTCGTCGAGGAGGGGCTGCGGGAGACCGACTTCGGAGACTGGGAAGGCCACACGTTCACGGAGATCCAGCGCCGCTGGCCCGACGAACTCGCCGCGTGGCTGGCGGACCCGTCCGCCGCGCCGCCGGGTGGGGAGAGTTTCGGGGAGGCGGCGCGGCGGGTCCAGGCGACCGGGGACATGCTGATCGAGCGTTACGAGGGCAAGGCGGTCCTCGCCGTCTCCCACGTCACGCCGATCAAGATGCTGCTGCGGTTCGCGCTGCTCGCTCCCCTCGGTGCGCTGTACCGCATGCATCTCGACCTGTCAGCCCTGTCCCTGATCGAGTACTACGCCGACGGCCCGGCGGTGGTGAAGGCGTTCAACGACACCTCGCACCTGCGCTGAACCTGCGGTCTCACGTCCACGACAGACCTCGGCCATGGGGGCGGTGGAGCACCACTCGTTCTCCACCGCGTCCATGGCCGCGTCCATGGCCGCGCCCTCCACTGCGTCCTTCGCCGTGGCCGGAGTCCCCGCGGCGTGCGGAAGCGGTCGTCTCGCCGGTCGTCGGTGCTCTCATCGGTTCCTCCGGTGCTCGTCCGGTCCGTCTTGCTTGATCCATATTTCAGCGCGGACGACTTGCCGCTCGGTTGGAGTCCACTTGGGAGCCGTTAGGCTTGGAACACGGCGGACGAGCCGGCCGGGCGGCCGCGTCGGGTCTCTTCTGAGACCCGCCGAGGAAGGTCCGGGCTCCACAGGGCAGGGTGGTCGGTAACGCCGACCCGGGGTGACCCGCGGGAAAGTGCCACAGAGAACAGACCGCCTCGTCCCAGGACGAGGTAAGGGTGAAACGGTGGTGTAAGAGACCACCAGCGCCCACGGTGACGTGGGCGGCTCGGTAAACCCCACCTGGAGCAAGGTCAAGAAGGGGCGCTCTCCGGAGCGTCCCGCGCGCGACGCTTGAGGGCTGCCCGCCCGATGCCGCGCGGGTAGACCGCTTGAGGCCGCCGGCAACGTCGGCCCTAGATGGATGGTCGCCCCTTCACGCAAGTGAAGGACAAAACCCGGCCTACAGGCCGACTCGTCCGCCCTTTCCTCCTCTGACCTGCGGTGGAGCCTTTGCTGGGCAAGATCAAAGCAGCCGGAGGGCACAATGAGGGCACATTCACATGAGCCCGTCCGCCGCGGCGAAGGCATGGTCCAGGGCCGTGCGAGCCCGTTCGGACGCTTCGGGAACCAGATGCCCGTAGAGATCCACGGTCGTGGTGATGGACTCGTGCCCGAGCCACCGGGACACCTCGGAGATGGGCACGCCCTCGGCGAGTGCCGTACTGGCGAAGGTGTGCCGAAGATCGTGGAACGTCATGTCCGCCGGTACCCCTGCTAAGAAGATCGCGGGCTTCAGGATGTCGGCGTTGAAGTAGTCGCGGCGGATCAGGTTCCCGCGCGTCGTCCGGAAGAGCACGTCCTCAGGCTTGTGCCTGTCGATGAACTCGGCCAGCGCACGGGCGAGAACGGCCGGGATGGGAACGTCGCGGACAGAGGCTCTTGTCTTCGGCGGAGCCAGCGTCGGACGCCGATCGATCACCACGACCTGCTGGTCCACCGTCAGCATGCCCTCGGCGAAGTCGATCCGGTCGACGGCGAGACCGAGCGCTTCTCCTTGCCGGAGACCAGCCGCGGCGCCCAGGAGGATCAGCGGCGCGTAGTCGGGCCGCATGGCCTGGTAGAGCGCGAGCACCTCGGTGGGGGAGAGGAGCCGGATCGTGGTCTTATCCGGCTCCGGCAGGCGGATGTCGACGCAGGGGGAGCGGCGGATCATGCCATCTCGTACGGCTCCGCGCATGATGCTGGAGAAGATCACATAGATGGTCTCGACCGTGCGCGGGGCCAGGCCTTTCACGTGCAGGTCCTTCACCCACTTCTGCACCGAAGTAGGCCGTATCGAGATTAGGGGAACCAGGCCGAACACCGGGTTGATGTGGTTCTTCAGGTGCCCTTCGTAGGTCATCGAGGTTCCGGGCTTGTGCAGCCGAGAGGCCAGCCACGTCCCCGCGTACACCTGGAATCTGGTCTGGCCGAGCTTGGGATCAATCCACTCACCACGCGGTTCGTCGGCACGACGCGTCACGTCGAAGCGGTCGGCGTCAGCCTTCTTCTCGAAGTTGCGTTTGCGCTGCTCGCCCTTCTCGTCCCGGTAGCGAACCTGCCAGCGCACCCCCTGTCCGTGCTTGGCGGTCGGCACCCGCTTGTGCTCAGAGCACTTCGTCTCTGCGGGATCGGGGTGGGTCTTGTGCCACCGGTCGTAGACGGTCATGTCTGCTCCCGGACCCAGGCGCGTACGTCTTCGGGGAGGTAGCGCAGGTGCTTGCCGATTCGGCGGCCGGGCGGCCCGATCCTTCTGCAGCGCCATTGGTAGAGGGTTCCGGCCGGTACCCGGAGATAGGCGGCGACCTCATCCACCGTCCAGAGGTGATCGAGCGTCTTCATGGATGCCGTCCGGGATCGGCCAGAGGCACACCGGTCAACGCGGCGGCGAGGAGGGCGTCACCGAGCGACAGCCCCTTGCCCGCGTACTCCCAGTTGGTGATCACGAGGACGGCGTCCTCGTCGAAGAGGGGCAGGCGTCCGGTGGTGATCTCTTCGGTGCGGGCAAAGTCTCGGCGTTCGTCGCGGATGGAGCCGATGGTGATGGAGTAGTGGCGGGAGCGGGTGGAGAAGTGGCCGCGAAATCCCAGCATGTGGGCCCAATGAGGAAGACGGAGGTCGGCCAACTCGTCCAGGGCGCCTAGGCGCTGGCATTCGGCGATGAGGCGGCGAGGGTGGTCGCGGAGGTTGAAGGCGGCCAGATCGTCGAGGGGGTTGATGCGTCGGTCCAGGGTGCCGACACATTCGGCGGCTTTGGTGGCGTACTTGGCGATGTAGCCGGCCACGGCCTGGTCGGAGAGTTCGCCGTCCATGGTGATCTGGCGGACGTCGAGCTGTCGGCCCCAGCGCAGAGTGCGCGCGGGTTCGTCGCCTGCTGCGGGAACGGTCACGGTCACTGCTCGGACGGCGTGTTGTATGGCGTGCGTCAGCATCTCTGCCGTGGCCCAGGCTGGAGGTGGGGAAGCAGGACCTTCGGGGCCGTCGAGGCGGATGACGGCGTGGAAGTGGACGACTCCGCGCTTCTGGTACTCGGCGACTTTGGCGAAGGAGATCGTCAAGCGCTCGCGGAGCTCCCGCAGGGTCAGACCGGCAGTCTTGGCGACGCGTCGCCGCAGGGCGTCGGTGAAGCGCTGCCAGAGCTTCGGGGAGACGGCGTTGAACAGCACCGATCCCGTGTACTCGTAGCAGTCCGGGCACAGCGGCTCACCCAGACGTGGCTCATCGGCGCCGTGTCGGGTGGTGCAGGACATGACGCGTCCGTGCGGGCAGGTCTGCGCGTCGCGGCGAGCGTGGCAGGGCAGGGTCTTGCCGTTCTTCTCTCGCCGGGTGTGGACGACTCCGAATGACGGGGCGGTCAGGGTGATGAACAGGCACGGGTGTGCGGTGACCGAGGAAGGGACGCCCTTGCCGCCCACCAGGCCAGCGCGGATCAGCTGGTAGGTGTCGGCGCGGTAGACCTCGGCGCAGGCCGGGCAGCGGGAGGCGCGGCGGGTTTTGCACGGCAGGTGCAGGACATCCTCGGGTTCGGTGGCGGTGGTGTAGCGGTGCAGGAGCCGGCCGGTGGCGCGGTCGACGTGCAGGACGCGGCCCCGCATGTGGATGGGCTGGCGACAGCCGCCGGTGGCGCGGAGTCGGGCGGCCCAGCGGGGGTACGTCGGATCGTTCAGGCGGGTGATCATGCCTGCGATCGCGTGCGTGTCGGGGCGTGTTGTGGGCAAGATGGTCTCCTCCTTTCACTCGTTGGGTGAGGGGGGATGGCCTCCGACCTGGCAGGCGTCTTGGCGGATGTACGGCCAGGCCGGGGGCGCCGACGGTTTCAGCAGAAGCCGAGACCGTCGCAGGACTCGCAGGTGATGCCGTGGCTGTCGAGGCCGGTGGCGCCGCAGTCGCAGCACCGCCACCGCTTGGGCGTGATCAGCGCAAGCGGCTCCTGCTCGCCGTCGTGCGCGGTGGTGATGGTGCCTTCTCTCTCGTCTTTCATCGGGCGGCCTCGGAGGTGGTGCGCAGGGTGCGCAGTAGGTCGGAGGCGAGTTGGTTGGACACGCCCAGGCGTGCGCGCAGGGTGTCGCGGCTGATCGGCTTGCCCTGGGTGCTCTGGTACTCGGTGGCCACGCGGCGGGCGTAGTCGACGAGTTCCGAGGACGGGCCGTCCGCGGCTTGGTCCTGGTCGTCCTTGTCGTCCTCGGTGGCGGGGACGAGCGCGGGCACCGGGGCCGGCTCGGAGGACGGGGCCGGGGACGGCTTGGGACGGGGGCCGGAGGCGCGGCGTTCGAGCATGGAGACGGCGATCAGGAAGGCGCCCGCCGGGGTGGCGGCGGTGATCCAGCCCCAGGTGGAGGCTTCGGCTTGGTGGAGGTTGGCGGACAGGGACAGGACGATGCCGAGGATGAGGACGAGGGTGGGCCAGGAGGCCAGGCCGTCCCGGACGCGTCCGGTCTTCTTGTCGCGCTGGCGTTCGCGGGCGGCCATGACACAGGTGAGGTCGACGCACACGGCGACGGCCCAGGCCATCCAGCCGCTCTGTCCGTGTTCGGTGGCGGTGTCGCGGATGTGGGTGAACGAGCCGGCCCCGGCGATCGCGGCCAGGACGATCACCGGTCCGGAGTCGAGCAGGGCGGCGAGCAGGTTTCGCGTCATGGTTCCTCCCTTCAGAAGTCAGGGGGTATGGAAGGTCAGGCGGGGACGTCGACCGGTTGGGCGGCGGTGATGTCGTCCCAGGACGGGGTGAGGTGGGCGTAGGTCTTGGCGGCGTGTTCGGCGGTGTTCTCGGCGACGTAGAAGGAGCGCGCCCGATACCACTGGCCGTCTTGGGAGGCGACGATCGCGACGCCGGGGGTTTCGGCGGGGATCGCGCGGGCGGAGACCAGGGCGGCGGGGTCGAGGTCGCCGAGGGTCATGGTCGCGGTTTCGGGGTCGTTGACCCGGTGACAGATGCGTCCCGAGCACTGGGCGCGCAGTGCGGTGACGCCGGGGCCGAGGTCGGAGCCGATGCGCTGGCCGGAGCAGAACAGGTAGATCCCGAACGCGCGGCCGAGCTGTCCGATGCGCAGCAGCGCGGTGGAGGTCCTGGCGATGTCGTCCTTCTCGGACTTGTCGGCCATCAGATACAGCTCGGCCAGCTCGTCGACGAGCACCACGACCGGAACGGGGCGCACCGCCGGGGGGAGCTGCCAGATGTTGCGGGCGCCGGTCATCCGACACAGGCCCATCCGGTCGATCATCATGCCGATCAGGTCGGCCAGCAGCCGGGTGCACTCGGCGCGCTCGGTGGCCAGCGCGGACAGGCGTGCGGCGTAGGGGGTGAACTCCACGCCGCCTTTGAGGTCGAAGCCGACCAGGGCGACCGGTTGCGGGGCCAGGCCGACGAGCAGGGCGTTGGCGAGGTTGGACTTGCCGGACTGGGTGGCTCCGGCGTTGATCCAGTGCGGCACGGTACGGAAGTCGATCACCCAGGGTTTGCCGGTCTCCAGCCGTCCCACGGCGACTTTGAGCAGGTCGGTGGAGGGCGGTAGTCGGTCGACCTGGACGAGGGGGTCGCGGATGGTGGTGTTGATGACGAGGCGTCCGGGGCGGGGTGAGGAGACGCGGACGGCGTGCACACCCCAGGAGTGGGCGAGGCGTTCGGCGGCCTGGGCGTAGTCATCGGGGATCTGACCTTCCAGCAGGCGCAGGGTGGCACGCCAGCCGTGCCGGGTCGGCATGGGCAGCCACATCCAGGGTTTGGTGTCGACGGCGACCCGGCGAAAGCGGCGCCGTACCTTGACGGTGCCGGTGGAGACGAGGGCGCCGGGGGTGAGGGTGAAGGCCCAGCGCGCCCGCTTCTTCGTCAGCCCGCACCCGAGGGCGACCTTGCGCCAGGTGGCGCGGACGCTGAGGGCGGTGAGTGGGTAGGCGGCGACCAGCCAGAACGACCGGCGGTGAAAGCGCCGCCATGCCCACAGAGTGACCGCGATGCAGGCCAGGACGATGAGGGCGAGCCTCAGAGAGTCAGGCACCCTGCTCTCCTGCGGGGATGCCGGAGACGGGGACGATGGAGGTGGCCTTGTAGCTGATGCCCCATCGCGAGGCGCCGTTCTGCGGGATCTCCCACACGTAGCCGACCATCGCGGTCGGTACGACGTCCTGGCCGGGGGCGATCGGGGGTTGTCCGGAGGTTCCGACCTTGACCAGTTCGATCCGGCCCAACTCGTCCTCGGCGAGCAGGACGGATTCGTAGATCTTGTTGCCCTCCTTGTCGGTCTTGATCTTTCCGGTGTCCTGGTCGACCACGCGGGGACGGGCGGCCTTGACGCAGGTGAAGCGGAGTCGGTGGACATCGACGGGGATCGGGATGTTGCGCATGGATATACCTCCTTATTTGGCTAGGACAACATAGTCAGCCTAGTTGCCATGGGTGTCAATGGCGTGCCTTTGTGCTGAACCAGTAAGCTCGGTAGGCCAAGTTGGCCTAGTCGGGCCAGCTAAGACGGTGGATTAAAACAGGCAGGCGACAGAAGAGGGGCGATGGTCAAGAACACCGGACGACCCGGTTATCTGCAGATCGCCGACGACCTGCGCGAGCAGATCCGGCGCGGCACCTTGGAGCCCGGAAATCCGCTGCCGTCCACCACTCAGCTCGCGACGACGTACGAGGCGTCGCTGAGCGTGGTGAAACTCGCCGTCGGGGTGCTACGAAACGAAGGGCTGGTCATCGGCCAGCAGGGTAAGGGCGTCTTCGTCCGCGACGCCGCCGCCCCGGCCCTGCCGCCGGCCGCGGAGGAGTTGGCCGAGATGCGGGCCACGCTGCGGGATCTGTCGCAGCGCCTGGAACGGGTGGAGTCAAAGTTGGCCGAGCGCGAGTAGTTCGCCGCTCATCCGCGAACATGGCAGCCGGTGACCCGCCGCGCCAGGCCCGCCGCCCGGGTCGGGGGAACGCCCCCCAAGGACATCCGCCGATCCTCCTGGCGCATGCCGACCATGACGAGCACGTAGCCGACCAGTACGGCCATCCCGAGGACGAGGCCGATGATCAGCGGGATCGTGGTCACGTCCAGCTCACCCCAGCCTCGGCGAGGTTGCGCGGGCGGCCGGCCGGGCGCCTGCTCTGCCCGCGCCGCTTGCTCAACCGGCGCTTGGCCGCCTGCCCCTGACGCCGGATCCACCGGTCCCGGGCCAGGCACTTGCGGCAGGCGATCCGCCCCTCCTCCAGGGCCGCGCCGCACACGCAGGTGGGCGTCTCGTCGATCGGCCGAATGTCGTTGATCACTGTGTCTCTCCTCTCGATCGCTGCTGTTGCTGCCTTGCGATATCGAGAGTGCGGCAGAGAGGCGGGACGAGATCACTACAGGATGGGACATGTTCAGGACGTCCGGTCTACGATTGCCACGTCCCTGGACGTCCCTTCTTACGGGCAGGTGAGATGGCGAACGAGCGGTTGCGCACGGCATTGCTGGAGCGGGGAACGACGATCGCCGAGTTGGCCGAGGCCATCGAGGTGGACGCCAAGACCGTGGAGCGGTGGATCACCCAAAGCCGCACCCCCTACCGCAAGCACCGCTTCGCCGTCGCCAAGTACCTCGACGCCGAAGAGGCCTACCTCTGGCCCAACGCGCTGACGCCAAAACAGGCCGCCGCGGTCTCCGAGACCGAGATCGTCACCGTCTACCCGCACCGCTGGGCCGTACCCCGGGACGCCTGGGGACGTCTGTTCTCCGCCGCCAGAGAAGAGATCGGCGTGCTGGTCTACAGCGGCACCTTCATCTCCCAGGACACCGGCCTCATGCGCCTGTTCGCCGACAAGGCCAAGGCGGGCGTACGGGTGCGCATCCTGCTCGGCGACCCCGACTCACCCGAGGTCGCCCAGCGCGGCGCCGACGAGGGCATCGGCGACGGTATGGCCGCGCAGATCAGGATGTCGCTGGTGCTGTACCGGCCGTTGCGCCAGGTCGAAGGCGTGGAGATCCGGCTGCATCGCACGGTGCTGTACAACTCCATCTACCGCGGCGACGACCAGCTTCTGGCCAACACCCACCTGTACGGCATGCCCGCCGGAGACGCACCCGTCCTGCACCTGCGCAAGGTGGTGGGCGGCGGCATGGTGTCGACCTACCTCGACAGCTTCGAAGCCGTCTGGGCCGGAGCCACGCCGGTAGAGTCCTGACCCATGGCCCGCCGGATCGACTTCTACGACGACCCCTCCGCGCCCGCACCCAACAGCCTCGTTCCCTCGGTCAACGTCGTCGTCACCAACGACGCCGGGGACATCCTGATGATCCACCGCACCGACAACGACAACTGGGCCGTCCCCGGCGGAGCCATCGACCTCGGCGAATCCCTCCCGGCCGCGGCCATCCGCGAGACGTTGGAAGAGACCGGCATCACGTGCGAGATCACCGGCATCGTTGGCACCTACACCGACCCCAAACACGTCATCCTCTACACCAGCGACGGCGAAGCCCGACAGGAGTTCTCCATCGTGCTCACCGGCCGCCCGATCTCCGGCGAACCAACGCCGAGCGACGAGTCCCGCGAAGTGCGATGGGTACCGCGCGAGAAGGTCGACTCACTGACCATGGACCGTTCGATGCGCCTGCGGATCGGCCACTATCTAGCCGGCACCACCGGACCGTACATCGGCTAGCGCGACCTGAACCGCCCATACCGCCGAGGTGATGCACGGCGTCGCGTTGGTGATCGATCTGCTCACCAGATGCTCGGGACCGTACCGGGAATGGATCTCCGCCAACCGCACATCGACCTCCAGGGGAAGCCCGTCCGGGCTGGTGGTCATGTCGCAGTAGGTCAGTGCCTCCACCAGCTCCGGACGCTCCTGGTCGAACTCCTCGTTCAGCACATCCAGCAGGCCGCGTTCGGTGGCCTCATAGACCGCGCACGAGTGATGCGCCACCAGCCGGACGAGCTTGTCATCGGCCTGGTGCACCTCGCGCAGGTAACGGGCACCGTCGAGCGGATGGAACCCGGTGTCGACCAGCGGCGGCGCGTACCCGATGTCATGCAACCAGGCCGAAGCGGTCAGCAGGTCGGACTCCTGACCGAGGATCGGCGCCAGCGACTCGGCACGCGCGGCCACCCCTTGCGTGTGCGCCCACCGGCGCGGCAACGGCTGCTCCAGCAGCTCTTTGGCCAGGTCACGTGCCCACTCAGCTTGTCCCATGCGGTTCACGATAGACGCCGTCCCCCGAGGCGAATCCAGTACGCGAGCCGAGACGTCCCAGGACGTCTCAGTCCGGGAGAGGACGGACAAACCGGCCCTTGCCATGCGCGGTCACGATCAGCCCCTCGCGCTCCAGCTCACCAAGGGCATGGCGCACCGTGTTGCGCGAAGCCACATATTGCCGCCGGAGCACGTTCTCACTCGGCAACACCGCCCCAACGGCCAGAACGCCCCCGCGGATCTGCGCCCGCAGATCCCTCGCGATCACCTGATACCGATACTCCGCCGCGCCAACCTGCTGCCTCTCCTCCTTCACCACGCGCCCCTTGCCGGGCATCGTGACGATCAACCCCTCACTCTCCAGGACGGCCAGGCCGCGACGGACGGTCGTGCGGGCCACGTGAAACTCCTCGACAAGGGCCGCCTCGGAGGGCAGAGCGCCGCCGACCGGATACTCGCCGGAGGTGATCTTTTCGCGAAGCCGGTCGGCGATCTGGGGATAGACCAGCCCGCCGGTCAGCCACCTGCTCGTCTCAGAGATCATCGACTCAGGTACGGTACGCGTCGGCGATCTTGCTCAGATCCACGGTCAGCGGCTCCTGCTCACCCTGGCGCCAGCCTTCCCGGGCCGCGGTGGAGATCCGCTTGGCCGCACTCGCCAGGCGAAGTGAGGAGGTCCGCTCGTCCAGCTGGTCGCCCCAGTAGAACCAGTGGAACGCCGTCTGGACATAGACCCGCCGGGTCCGGAAATGCCGGTCGACGACCTCCAGGCAGGGCTGTCCGGTGTTGTCGACGATCAGAACGGTAGTGATCTCCAGCGAGGACAGCTGCTCGCGCAGCAGGGTCAGCAACTCCTGCTGGTGGGCGCGCTGTCTTTCTCGTGCGGTGGTCATGGATGTGCTCCTGTCAGCGTGAAGGGCGTAGTCCCTTGGGTGGGAGCCCGTGCCGACGAGCTTCGTCTTCCGGGGTTGGAGATCGACACCGCAACTTAGGGACGTCTAGGGACGTCTTATGTTAACGTCGCAGGCACTGACCGTGCCACGGGAGGTGCTACCCATGAACGAGAACCTGCGCCACGCCCTCATCCGCGCGCGGCTCCAACCCCTCGACGTCGCCACCCACCTGACCGTCGACCCCAAAACCGTCACCCGCTGGCTGGCCGGCCGCATCCCCCACCCCCGCCACCGCCTGGCCGTCGCCGACCTTCTCGAAGTCGACGAGAGCGACCTGTGGCCCGATGCCATCCGCCACCGTTCAGGGCTCACCAGTGAATTGAAGGCTGTCTATCCCCATCGGTGGGCGGTACCGGCGGACACTTGGCGCACGTTCTTTGCGTCCGCCACCACCAACATCGACATCCTCGTGTACAGCGGTCTGTTCCTCGCCGAAGACTCCGGGCTCCTGCGCATCCTTGCCGACCGAGCACAAGCCGGGGTAGGCGTACGCATCCTGCTCGGCGACCCCGACAGCCCGCACGTGACAACCCGCGGCACCGAGGAAGGCATCGGCGGTGACGTCATGGCCAGCAGGGTCAGAAACGCCCACGCCCTCTACCGGCCACTCCAGAACGTCAAGGGAATCGAGCTCCGGCTACACCGCACGGTGCTCTACAACTCCATCTACCGCGCCGACAACGAACTCCTGATCAACCTGCACGCCTACGGCACCCGAGCCCCCGAAGCGCCCGTCATCTACCTGACCCATACCGAAGCCAACAGCACCGCAGCGACGTACCTGACCAGCTTCGAACACGTCTGGACCAGCGCCGAACCCGCAGGCCGGAAGCTCTGACCGTCAGCCTGTTCAAGATGTCAGGGCTCAGGACCCGTGCGACAGATCCGGCTCGGGAGGTGGGTGACACTCCGGCTAGATGATCTGTTGCTCTCTGATGCCTATTGAATCGGAAAGTTGTGGTTTGGTCCCTGCCATTCGGGCGGGAGTTCTTCGATCTGCAGGTCGGAGAAGATCAGGGTCAGATCATGGGCGTTGGCCTGGATTCGGACCTCGTGGAAGTCGATACCAAGGGCTGTGGCCCAGTGTCGGGCGGTCGGTGAGTCGGTGATGAGCGTGGCCCCGGGGTAGAGATCCTGCCAGTTGACGCCCCAGACGTATCCGTCGAGGTCGACGCCGGTTTCGTAGGTGATGAGCCGGTCATCGAGGGACGCGCGCCACGTGTCGGCCGAGACGGTGGTGGTGCAGGTGGCTTGCACGCAGTGGCGGAACAGGTAGCGCAGCGTCGCCGGTGCGATCCCGCTTCGCGGGTCGGTAGTTACGTGGATCACGAGCTGGTAGTCGCGCATGTAGTTCGTGAAGCCATGGTTGAGCAGCGCCTGGTCGAAGACGTCGTCCAGGGCTTGTTGCAGCTTCGCCGGATCCATGCACGCAGTTCTACCCGACGGCGTGATCTTTCGGTCAGTGCTGGGGTTTGCGGACTTTGAACCGGGCGATCGGTTTGGTGGTGGTGCGGGCGACCTCGGCGATGACCTGGCCGGCGCAGGTGATGCGGAAGGTGGCGTCGGCTGCTTCGACGGTCACGGTCGCTGCGGCGTGGCCGATGCCGACGCCGATGCGCTGTCCGGCGATGGCGATCCAGCCGCGGCTGCTGACCCGCCGCTGCACCCGCATCGGTTCGGTGGCCGGTTGGGGTGTGGGCCCGGCGGGGCGGGCATCGCGCAGCCGGGCCGCCTGATCGCCGGTGAGCGGGTTGGGCAAGCTGCGCAGCAGCGTGGCCCCGTCACTCAGGTGCAACACGGCGCCCTCCAGACGGATGGTCAGCCGCCGTCCGGCGAACGGGGAGCCGACCGGGTATTGCCGGCCGCCGAGGGAGACCGAACCGGAGGCGTTGACGGTCTGCTCCACCTCGACCGCACCGTTGGCACCGGGGTGGGCCGGTGCGGCGGCCGGTTGGAGGCGGGTGCCGCCCTCGGCGATCAGCTGCCGCAGATGCTGGACGGTGAGCCGGGACGGCACCTTCTTGATCCGGGCCCCGGCGATCAGCAATTCGACGATGCCGGCGTCGGCTCGCAGGGTGAGCGTCAGACCGGCGCGGTGGGTGCCCAGCCAGAACTGCTGCCCGCAGACGGTCAGGTTGCCCGAGGCCGGCACGACCCGCGTGAACTCCACCGCCAGATCCACCGGATCGATTCCGTTCACCGGCATCACCGGCGTTGCTATCTCGACCGGCACCGGTGCCAGCGCCGCCGGCTCAGCGACGGTCTCAGGTTTCGTCTCAGGTTCGGAAAGTGCTCCTGCGGCGCGCAGGTCCGCCGGCAGGCGCAGCGGCAGCCGCTCGTCGCAGCGGGGCCGGAACCGGTCGGCGGGGCGGGCCATGTCCAGCCCCTGGTGTGGGCGGTGGGTGTTGTAGTCGGCGACGAAGGCGTCCAGGACCTGCTGGGCGTGCTCGATGCTGTCGAACGGGCCGTGGTCGTCGAGCAGTTCGCGGCGCGGGGTCTGGTGGAAGCGTTCGACCTTGCCGGTGGTGGTGGGTGAGTGCGGGCGGGTCAGGCGGTGGGTGATGCCGTTCTCGCGACAGATCCGGTCGAACAAGACCTCTCCGCCGCGGCCGAAGCGGGCGGTGAACTGCTTGCCGTTGTCGGTCAGCAGCTCATCGGGGACGCCGTGGCGCTCCAATGCGTCGGCCAGGGCCAGGCACACGGCCCGGCCGGTGGGCCGGGTCACCACGGTGGCGGACACGCAGTAGCGGGAGTGGTCGCCGACCCCGGTGACGATCTTGCATTCGGTGCCGTCGGCCAGCATGATCCCGCCGACGATGTCCATCTGCCACAGCTGCATCGGCTCAGATCGCTGCCAGCGCGTGTAATCCTCGCGCCGCCGCCCCCGAGGAGTGAGCTGCACCAGGCCGTGACGCACCAGCACCCGATGCACCGTCGCCCGGGACGGCACCGGGCCGGGGCAGGTGCGGCGGATCAGCTCCCACACCAGCCGGCGAGCACCCCAGCGGGGATGGTTACGCCGCAGCTCACAGATCAACGCCTCCACCGCGGCCGGAGTTCGAGCCGGGGAGGTGTGCGGGCGAGATGAGCGGTTCGACAGCCCGCCCAGACCCTGATCGCGATAGCGGCCCAGCCACCGATGCACCGTTTGACGCGAGACTCCGAACCGCCGGGCGACTTCGGTGACGCTCGCTCCAGATGACACCTGCAACACGGCTTGATACCGCTGCTCGACCACGCTCAACTCCGCCAGCACTCGGCGAAGTGTCATACACGTCCTGAGCACGATCTGTCACGCAGATCATAAGACCTGACACAGCCCGCTCAAGATCGAAAGAAACTTATCTGTTCGTCTTTAAAGGCGATCCGCCTACGGCGTCTCGCCGCGCGTAGGCGGTCGCTGGCCGCGCTGCGGCTCTTCGGCCGGTCGCGGCCAGCGCCACCCACGCGCTTTCGATAACCAGGCGACAGAACTTGCGAGACGAGGAAGCTCTTTGCCGATGTCGTCGTGGTGGCGGCCGTGACGATCGCTCACTTCGGCGCTGGCCGTAGCCAGTTGGGGCGATCGGCTGCCGCAGCTCTCCTTCGTCGAGCCTTGCCACTGGATAACGCAGAGTGGATCGAAGTTGACGCTTTGCCAGTGTTGGTTGCGGTTTGGTGATTAGAGTCGTTCATGGCGAGGGATGCCACGAGCATGCCGTCAGGGGTCGTCATGAAGTATGGGGAGGACTGAAAGCATGAGCGGGGATCTGGTGACCCTGGCCCAGGAGGTGTCGCCGTACGTCACGGCGGCGGTCGGCGCCTATGGCGGTGCGGTGCTGGCCAGGGCCAATGAAGAGGCTGCCGATGCCACGGTCGGATGGGGACGTGCGCTGCTGCAACGCATCTTCGGCGTGACCTCCGAGCAGGAGGTGCCTGAGGCGGTGGCGGAGCTGGCCGCCGATCCGGACAACGAGGATCTTCAAGCGGTCTTACGGGTCCAGATCAAAAAATTCCTGACGGCTGATCCGGAGCTGGCCGCTCAGGTGCGGGCCATGCTGGAGCAGGCTGATGTCGCCACCGGCCGCACCGTCACCACCACGGTTACCGCATCGGGAAAGGGAGCGATAGCAGCCGGGCGCGACATCACCGGCTCGGTCACCACAGGCGATCAGTCCCCTATCACTCCTGCTTGATATGCCGCAGACCCCACCGGAAGCGGTGGTCACCGCATCAGGTGCGAAGGCAGTGGCCGCAGGAGGCGATATCGGCCAGGCCACTACAGGGGATCACTCGCCGATCTATGCGCCCCGTCTGGAGCCGGGCAGTCTGCTTCCCGCCCGGCAAGTCCATGTTCGGCCCCACGAGCCGGTGCGCCACATGGAGGCGCCACGAGCCTGGCAGTTCGTCGGCCGCGGGCAGGAGTTGGAACAACTGCGGGAGATGCTGACCGGTGAGGGGGCGCCGGTGGTGGTGCGCCAGGTGCTGTACGGCATGGGCGGGGTGGGCAAGTCCGAGCTGGTCCGCCAGTACGCCCACCTCTACCAGGATCGCTACCCGGTGGCGTGGTGGATCACCGCTGACTCCCCACGCAACTTGCACCAGGGCCTAGCTGCTTTAGCTGCGGTGCTTCACCCGCCGGTCGGTCTGGTCGGTGACGTCGAGCAAGCCGCCACCTGGGCGCTGGACTGGCTCCAGGCCCATCCCGGCTGGCTGGTGGTGCTAGACAACGTCGAAGATCCCGACGACATCCGCCCGCACCTGAACCGGCTATCAGCCGGCCACCTGGTGATCACCACCCGGCGAGATGTCTACTGGCAGGGCCTGACCCCCCTGGCGCTGCCCGTACTGGACAGGGTGCCGGCACTGAAGTTGATGCGCGCCATCATCGAGCAGTCCCAGCCGCTCAGCCCCGACCAGGGGGCCGACTTGGAGACCATCGCGGCCGAGCTGGGGTATCTGCCGCTGGCGCTGGAGCAGGCAGCGGCCTACATGCACCAGCAACACTGCAGCCCTACCCGCTACCTGCGGCAACTGCGCGAGGAACCCGCGCAGATACACGCGCGATTCCCGCACGGCGGCGAGGCCGAGCGAATCATGGCCCGGTTGTGGCACCACCACTTGACAGCACTACAAGACCACGACCAACGCACCGGCCTGGCCACCGAACACCTCCTGCGGGTGCTGGCCTGCTACGCCCCCGATGACATTCCTCGCCTCCTGCTCGGAGTCCTCCCGCCCGGCGATCACCAGGATGAGGCAACAAAAAACGGCGAGGACGGGTGGGATGAGGCGTTAGGAGTACTGGCTTCCTATAGCATGATCGCCCGGTCCGGAGTGGACGAGGCTGAGACGATCAGCATGCACCGGCTGTTCCAGTCCGTGATCCGCCATGGCCTTGACTACGACGATCCTCGCCAGCACGTCGCGCGCAGCACCGCCCTGATCTGGATGGGGCAGGCGCTACCGCCCGATCCGGACTCTAACGTTAGCGGCTGGCCGTTATGGCGCGATCTGATGCCCCACATCGACGCTTTGGTCTCCTGCAACCGGCACGGAGACGAACCTGTCGAACTCAGCCTCATCCTCAACCAGGCCACCCTCTTCACCCGAGTGCAAGGTCAGCATCAACGAGCCCATGATCTCGCCCAGCGGGCGTTGGCCATCGCTGAGGCCGCCTACGGCCCCGATCACCCCATCGTCGCCACCTTGCTGGGTAACCTCGCGGTCAATTTCCGTGCGCTGGGGCAACCGGGTGAGGCGGTGCTGTTGGAGCAGCGGGCGTTGGCCATCGCTGAGGCCGCCTACGGCCCCGATCACCCCATCGTCGCCACCTTGCTGGGTAACCTCGCGGGCAGTTTTCGTGCGCTGGGGCAACCGGGTGAGGCGGTGCTGTTGGAGCAGCGGGCGTTGGCCATCGCTGAGGCTGCCCACGGCCCCGATCACCCCACCGTCGCCACCTTGCTGGGTAACCTCGCGGGCAGCTTCTGTGATTTGGGGCGGCCGGGTGAGGCGGTGCCGTTGGAGCAGCGGGCGCTGGCCATCACCGAGGCTGCCCACGGCCCCGACCACCCCGACGTCGCCATCCGGTTGAGTAACCTCGCGCTCAGCTTCCGTAATTTGGGGCGGCCGGGTGAGGCGGTGCCGTTGTTTGAGCGGGCGCTGGCCATCACCGAGGCCACCTACGGCCCCGACCACCCCAGCGTCGCCATCGGGCTGGGTAACCTCGCGCTCAGCTTCTATGATTTGGGGCGGCCGGGTGAGGCGGTGCCGTTGGAGCAGCGGGCGCTGGCCATCACCGAGGCCACCTACGGCCCTGATCACCCCGACGTCGCCATCCGGTTGGGTAACCTCGCGGCTAGCTTTCGTGCGCTGGGGCGGCCGGGTGAGGCGGTGCCGTTGTTTGAGCGGGCGCTGGCCATCACCGAGGCCACCTACGGCCCTGATCACCCCGACGTCGCCATCCGGTTGGGTAACCTCGCGGGCAGCTTCCATGCTCTGGGGCGGCCGGGTGAGGCGGTGCCGTTGTTTGAGCGGGCGCTGGCCATCACCGAGGCCGCCCACGGCCCCGACCACCCCGACGTCGCCATCGGGCTGGGTAACCTCGCGGGCAGCTTCCGTGCGCTGGGGCGGCCGGGTGAGGCGGTGCTGTTGGAGCAGCGGGCGCTGGCCATCACCGAGGCCACCTACGGCCCCGACCACCCCAGCGTCGCCATCTGGTTGGGTAACCTCGCGGTCAGCTTCCGTGTTCTGGGGCGGCCGGGTGAGGCGGTGCCGTTGTTTGAGCGGGCGCTGGCCATCACTGAAGCTGCCTACGGCCCCGACCACCCCGACGTCGCCATCGGGATGGGTAACCTCGCGGGCAGCTTCCGTGTTCTGGGGCGGCCGGGTGAGGCGGTGCCGTTGGAGCAGCGGGCGCTGGCCATCACCGAGGCCGCCTACGGCCCCGACCACCCCGACGTCGCCATCTGGTTGGGTAACCTCGCGGTCAGCTTCCATGCGCTGGGGCGGCCGGGTGAGGCGGTGCCGTTGTTTGAGCGGGCGCTGGCCATCACCGAGGCCACCTACGGCCCCGACCACCCCGACGTCGCCATCGGGCTGGGTAACCTCGCGGTCAGTTTCCGCGCGCTGGGGCGGCCGGGTGAGGCGGTGCTGTTGTTTGAGCGGGCGGTGGCCATCACTGAAGCTGCCTACGGCCCTGATCACCCCGACGTCGCCGCCCTACGAGGTGCTCTGTCCTACACAATGAACGCTTCATGCCATTGTGGGTCAGGTAAGAAACTCAAAAGATGCCACGGAACCGCCTCTAAGTCCGTTACCTAAGAGCGGTCGAGGAAGTCCAAAACCGACCTCGTCGACGACCTCAGGGCGGTCCAGTACACATCGGCCGCCGGTTGAGAAGACGGTTCGCCCGTAGGGTTGGTGATTGTGCAACGGCTTGCGCTCTTCGATCTGGACAACACGCTCGTGAACCTGGACGAGGCGTTTCAAACGTGGGCCGCAGAGTTCGCCGACGAGTACGGCCTCGGACACGAGGCGGTCGACTGGCTACTCGCTCTCGATCAGGCAGGTTATCCGCATCGTGAGGTCTTCTTCGCTAAAGTCCGTGAGCGCTTCATCCTCACCGAGTCGGTCGAGAAGCTGTGGGGCCGCTACCGCAAGCGCATGCCGTACCTGGTGCGCTGTCGGCCAGAGGTGATGGACGGCCTGGCTCGACTGCGTGCGTCAGGGTGGAAGGTGGCCATCGTCACCAACGGGACGGCGGACAACCAGCTTGGCAAGATTCAGTGGACGGGACTGGCCGAGGCCGTCGATGCCTACGCGCTGTCCGGGCTCGAAGGTATTCGCAAGCCCGATGTCGGCCTGTTCGAGATCGCTACCCGGCGGTGCGGCATGACTCTTGCCGATGGGGGATGGATGGTTGGGGACCACCTGGTCGCCGACATCGGTGGAGGACGAGCCGCCGGTCTCCGGACGGTCTGGATCGACCGAGGGACCTGGCCAGACCAGGAGCACGAGGCGGACCACGTCGTCACGGACGTGCTGCAGGCGATGGAGATCTTGCACGCGGTTCGGTGACCAATTCGGAAGTGGGAGAGACATAAACGTCGATCTTGCTAACGCGGGTGCTAACAACAGGTCTGGACGGACCTGGACGACCGTGGACTGAGGGACCTCATGAGCCCCGCCTGAGCAGGCTCGGAAGACAGCTGTGAACGATCCTGGACGATCGTGTTCTAACTCGTAATGAAGTGTTCGGCTGAGGCCGTGACGATCGCTGGCTTCGGCACTCGCTTGGATATTTTTATTTAGTAACCACCGTAGCAGTCTGTGCTAAAGGGCTTAAGAGGGAGATCTATCCGCGGTCTAAGATAACGGCCATTGTTGCCGCCAGGGCTGAACCCGTTGCGCCCAAGCAGGATAGAGTGGCCACCGCATCCTTGGGTGTGGCCCAAAGTCCTCGGTTTATCCTGCGCCACCGTTCTCTCCCTAGCCGGCGAGCAAAATTTTGCCGCTTGTGCTCACGGACCTGATTGCAACCGAATAGAAGGCCTTGAGCATTATTTCTGCACGGACCTTGACGGCCTTCGGCTCCACATGTCCGAGGAACTCTAAAAAGAAAATAGATGATCGCCAGTAACGATCCCGCGATCAGAAAGGGGGCGATCTTTCCTCTGTCGTCTACGATCCACCAAGCGCCGACAAGAGCTAAAAGCACGCCGTAGCCCCAGTATTTTTCTATGAAACTCTTTTTTCCTCTCGCCACATGCGCAACATATCGATAGTTGTTGCTTTCAGCTAGAGGTTTTTTTCGCTTTGAATAACGAAAATATGTATTGACAGGTTGTGCGTCTTAAGGTAGGGAAGGATTGAGTCGTTGTGATTACTGCTGTCCTTATTAGCAAAATCCGGGAACCTTTAAGGGTTGATGCTCGTTGGCCTGCATGGATCCGTCCGTTGGTCGATCGGGCAGGCCGTCGGTTCAATTCCGGCCGGGATCGCAGCGTGGATCGTCCTTGTGGCGATGCTGGCTGTAGTCCGTTATGTACTTGATCGGTCCTCGGGCAGTCCGAGCGGAGAGGGGAGTAGCTCTATGCGAAGTGCATCAGGGGAAGTTTTCTGGTCAATCAGTTGCAATCTCGCGGGAGGCGTCCTCCTGCCCGCCGATGAGCGGACGGATCCACTTGACGACAACAGTGACGACAACATCGGCCACCACAGGCATACGTCAGCAGCCGTCCACGGCCTTCTGACCTCGTGCCGGTCGGGTGCAGCAGGGTGATCGCTCCGCCTGAAAAGCGGACGGTCGCTCTTGCCTGCGATAACAGAACAGCCAGCTGTCAGCGGACAGACACTTTATGGGCCTTGCCCTGGAGATGCTAGCGTTCGAGCGTTGATTAAGTGGCGATGGACCGGCCCGGGGATGCTTGACGTGAGTTAGGGGCTTTTCGAGGTGCCGGTGGCCATGCGCGTATTCGGCAACCGCCGACCGGGCACGGCGGCCGGTCACGATTGGTCATCGCTGATGGCCACCGCGACGTGGAGGCCGCACGAACCGATCAACCTGGAGGGCATGAGGTGGTGGCCAGGTTTCCCCCGGTTCGTGCTCACGGTGCTTAGTGTGGTCTTAGTCGCGGTGCTGGCCTGGGTGCTGGGCCCGGGGGCGGCGTGGGTGCTGGAGCACATCGATGGTGTGACCGGGCTGCGGGGCAAGGAACTGGCCGAGGCGCTGGATGCGGTTCGCAACCGCGTCTTGTCCATTGGGACCGGGCTGCTGGCTGCTGCGGCGATCTACTACACCGCTGCCAACGCCGCCTCGGCCCGGCGCAGCGCTCAGGCCGCCCATGATGGTGTGGAAGCGGCCCGCCGTTCAGCCGACCTCAACGAGCAGGCACAACTGCGTATCTTCGAGCTCACCGAGCAAGGCCAGCGGCGTACCCACGAGCTGACCGAACGCGGCCAACTCACCGACCGCTTCACCGCCGCGGTCGCCCAACTCGGCGATCCCTCCCCGGCCGTCCAGCTCGGTGGGGTCCACGCTCTAGCTGGGCTGGCTGACGATGCACCCACCCGCGAGCTGCGCCAGACGATGATCGACGTTCTGTGCGCCTACCTGCGCATACCTTACGTCTCTGACCCCGGCGACCATGGCGACGGTGACCCAGCTGAACGTCTGGTCTTCGCTGGCCTGCGCGAGGTACGACACACCATCATCCGCGTCATTACCACCCACCTGCGCAAGGAGTCCGCCGCCTCCTGGCAGGGCCACGACTTCGACTTCACCGGAGTCGTCTTCGACGGCGGCGACTTCAGCGGCGCGGTGTTCTCCGGCAGCACGGTCACCTTCCAGCGCGCGGTGTTCTCTAGCAGCGCGGTCTACTTCAGCGACACGGTCTACTCCGACGGCGCGGTGTACTTCAGCGACACGGTATTCTCCGGCAGCGCGGTCTACTTCAACGGCGCGGTGTTCTCCGGCGGCACAGTCACCTTCGACGGCGCGAAGTTCTCCGGCGGCACAGTTTGCTTCGACGAGGCACGGTTTTCCGACGGCATGGTCGGATTCAATCGTGCGAAGTTCTCCGGCGGCACGATTGCCTTTGACGGCGCGAAGTTCTCCGGCGGCAGAGTCGCCTTCAACGGCGCGAAGTTCTCCGATGACACGGTCACCTTCGATCATGCAGAGTTCTCCGGTGGAGGGATCGACTTCGGTGAGGCGACGTTCTCCGGCGGCACAATCACCTTCGACGATGCGACGTTCTCCGGCGGCACGATCTACTTCGACTACGTAAGGTTCTGCGGAAGCAAGATCCACTTCAGCGTCGCACTGTTCTCTGGCAGCACGGTTGGCTTCGATGGCGCCCGGTTCTCCGGTGGGACGATCGTTTTCGACGAAGCGAAGTTCTCTGGTGGCACGCTCGACTTCCGCAAAGTGTGCGATTGGTCATATCCGCCAGAGTTGCCAGCCCGGGTGCCAGTCTGTGTGCTGCTTCCCCATCGGCCCGGTACCGCAACGCTTCTATGACACTTCGAGCACCCTAGAGCTGCGGATCATGGTCTTGGCCGCCACACCGGCTCACCTCGTCGTCACGTGCGGACACAGTTCACGCTGCTGACAGCCCCCAGCTGAGGTTCCCCTCCGCAGGACGGACACCTGGGCCTGCGACGTTCCGTGCGAGAACATCTCCGCCGCGCGTAGCCGCACCGCCTCACGTCGTGCTCTGTCTCGGGCGGTCAGTCCACCGCCTTCGGGATACCTCATAACTCCGTCATACCGAACACAAAGTCATCAAAGGGTCATGAATCACCCTCGATGATCTAACTCCCAGGCTTCAATCTCGGTAATAAGTTGCCCGCGATCTCCCCGTGTGTCGAAATATGACGTATGCAAAGTGCTCAGGAGGAGCTTAGGGAGTACCTACGGGGACGCCATCGCGTCGTCTCGGGCTTGCCGGCATGGATGGCCGGAACGGATCGAATCCATATCCTCCTCCAGGAGGCGGCACGCAAGCGGCACAAGGAGGCACTGCGTCTTAGGGATCCGCATGTCACGGAGAACTCGGCACTGTGGACGAGGACTTTCAAACGATTGATTCGCTGGAACACCGAATTCCCACTCGGTAATGGATCTTGTTCTCGCAAGGACGCCGCTCAGGCTGTGGACATGGCTGAGTCGTTCGACGTGATCGAACGACTTGAAACAACCCTCAGCGTCGGCGGATTCTCGGTCACCAAGTCGTCGGGCGGTTTCAGCCTAGCCATCACGCAGGATCCGTCCATCGAAGTGGCTGATATGTATCTGGAACTGCTGACGATTCCGCGGAACAGTTCGAACCACCGCGTTCCAGAGATCGACCGGTGGGTCCTAAGCCTTACTTCCGCGAAGCCCGTGAGGGGGATTCCTCTCACAGTCAGGAGGGCGGCAACCCGATGGGCCCTAAAAGAGGTCGAAGCCTACCGAAAGGCCTTACCGGAAGGGAAACTTCCGTCTGGCTTTTCTCTGGGAGGTCGGCTCAACATGGGAGTGGTTGTTCAGCACTGGGCGAGTCTGGTTGGCATGTGCCATGTGTTGGACGTCTGCGCTGCGCTCACCGGTCATACCGGTCCCACGCTAGCGTGGCTTCCTAGAGACGAGATCGCCGCCAAGTTAGTGGAGACTGTTGAGGACGGGGCGGATCTTGACGTAGCTCAGGAGATGGTCGATCTACTTACATTCCGTCCGGGTGTTAGCCCGCTGGCGGCTCCGTTGATTCCCTGCGAGGACAAGCTCATTATTTGCCCAGCTCTCATCAACCCGATCGGGATTGAGCGATTGTTGCTACGAGCCGTCGCCGCCAACCCTTCCCGCTTCGGCAAGGTAGGTAAACAGCTCGGCAAGCGGGCCAATGAGTGGGGGGAACTGGTTCGCGAGATTCCCGACGTGCAGGTGGCGGAGGGAGTTAAGGTCAAAAGGCCGAACGGTAGTACCGCTGGTGATCTAGACCTGGTGGCCATCGATCCTTCGGCGGGCGTAGGTCTGTGTGTGGAGGTCAAGTGGCCTATTGACGCACATACTCTGAAGGAATCCATGAAAACCTCCGAGATCATCCTGAGTGCTGCCCGCCAGCTTGATGGTCTCCGATCAGGACTCTTGGCTTCGGAGGTGGCACCAGTTCTTCCAGCGGGGTGGCCTGATTTCAAGCAGATCACTTGGTTCTGGGCCGTGGGGACACCGCAGCAGCTATATGCAGGGAAGCTGCCAGTGCCGGACATGCACATGACGTCTCTCCGCTACCTCAAGCAGTTGCCCAGGGCTGAAACGCTTAAGCAGCTCATAGACGCGGTGACGCGGCCATGCTGGCCGCAGCGGAATACCCACTTCACCCTAAGCTCCCTACGTACCCAGATAGGGAGGGTACGCGTCACACAGGAAGTGATCGAGTGCGGAGGACTGCTTCGCTGGAGACCACAGTATCCGGAGGATCTAAACAGGACGGAACGTCGTTGACGCTGGCAGTGAACACACTGGAGATCCGGGGCATATCAGGTAGTTCCCTCACTTCGGGACATGTACGGAATGATTAAGAGCAGAGTGATTACGTTGCTTGTTGTATCGGCACGTCAGAGCGGTGATCCTGACGGAATAGCGATCGCTCTCCTGAATGGCCTCCTCCACCAGGGGGAGATTGGAGACTAAAGCAATGCTCTTTGGAGCTGCCGCGGGGCTTCCGGTCCTCGGGCCTTGCGGCCTGCGGTACGGGTCCCCTTGCCACCGGATGACCTCGTGATCTCGCCGGCCAAGCACACTCGGAGCGAGGAATGCCCCGGGTATGGTGGCAGCCGTGCAGAGGCTCGCGCTCTTCGACCTGGACAACACGCTCGTCAACCTAGATGAGGCGTTTCAGGTATGGGCCGGAAAGTTCGCCGAGGAACACGACTTAGATCGCGAGGCGGTTGATTGGCTGATCGCTCTCGATCGAGCCAGCTACCCGCACCGTGAGGTCTTCTTCAGCAAGGTCCGGGACCGTTTCGCCTTGGCCGAGCCGGTCGACGAACTGTGGAGCCGCTACCGCCAGCGCATGCCGTACCTCGTCCACTGTCGACCCGAGGTGATGGACGGGCTGTCTCAACTCCGCGCGTCGGGGCGGAAGGTGGCGATCGTCACCAACGGCACCGCGGACAACCAGCTCGGCAAGATCCAGCGGACAGGACTGGCCGAGGCCGTCGACGCCTATGCGCTCTCAGGACTCGAAGGCATCCGTAAGCCCGACATCGGTCTGTTCGAGGTCGCGGCCCGGCGCTGTGGCATAACCCTCGAAGACGGGGGATGGATGGTCGGTGACAACCTCGTTGCCGACATCGGCGGGGGACAGGCGGCCGGGCTACGTACGATCTGGATCGACCGAGGTACTTGGGCCGACCACGATCACAGCGCGGATCATGTCGCTACCGACGTGCTTAAGGCCATGGAGATCCTGCACAGTCAGCCATGATTGAGCGGCCGTGCCGCAGCCCGACGAGGAGTGCTGTACAGCAGGCCCGTACAGCAACACTGCCTTACACGAGCACACGCTACCGACCCGTATCTACCATCTGACCAGGGCATGAGGCTGCCGACCTGGGACATGCCGTTGACTCGTAATGAAGTGCTCAGTGGCAGCCAGACTGAAATCGCTTATGAGGCCTGCAGGGGGTTCAACGAGAACCCAGACGAACTACACATGGCAGCTCCCTGCGAACAGTGCGGACGCGCGATTTGCCGCTTAAAGCTGCTAACGCAACGAGTTGAGGCGTCGCCAGCAGATGAGTGCGCAGGCAAGCCTGAGGAAGGCCTCGTGGACGTCGGCGCGGGCCTCCCAGCGGATGCGCAGACGGCGGAAGGCGTGCAACAGGGCGAACGTCTGTTCCA
Organism: Streptosporangium sp. LJ11; assembly: GCF_051918945.1. Lineage (NCBI taxonomy): Bacteria > Bacillati > Actinomycetota > Actinomycetes > Streptosporangiales > Streptosporangiaceae > Streptosporangium > Streptosporangium sp. LJ11. The sequence continues at coordinate 22,493 of NZ_JBPXMB010000028.1, read as the reverse complement.
CGACCCAGCGGTGTTTGCCCAGGCCAGAGCCGTGTCCAGTGCCCCGGCGAGCGATCAGCGGACGTATCTGCAGCTCACGGACCAGATCGCGGTACTTGTCATGGTCATGGTCCCGGTCGGCGAGAACGACGTCGGGACGCTGCCGTGGACGGCCACGCTTGCCACGGACCTTCGGGATCACCTCCAGGAGCGGGCGAAGCTGGGTGACATCGTTGCGGTTGCCTCCGGTGAGGATGACGGTGAGCGGGATGCCGGTGGCGTCGGTGATCAGGTGGTGCTTGCTGCCGGCCCGTCCTCGATCGACCGGGGACGGACCGGTCTGCGCCCCCCTTTTAACGCCCTGATCTGCGAAGAATCCACCGCGGCCCGGGAGAGGTCGAGAGCATCGGCGGCGCGCAGCCGGGCCAGGAGCACCTCGTGCAGGCGCTGCCAGACACCTGCCTTGTGCCACTCGTTCAGTCGCCGCCAGCACGTCATGCCCGAGCCGTAACCCAGCTCCTGCGGCAGGTGTTCCCAGGCGATGCCGGTGTGCAGCACGAACAACACGCCCTGCAGAGCCAGACGGTCATCGAGCCGTTTACGCCCCGGCCAGCGGGTCCGACGCCGGTGTTTCGGCAGCAACGGCTCGATGACCGCCCACAACTCGTCGCTGACCTCCCACGGCTTCGGCCGCGCCACCTGCCACCCCTACCGTCACTACAGCGAGAGATCAAAGCACAGTCGAACTCATTCTGTTAGGCGCTCTTAGCTTCGCTTTTAACCCGGTGTTGGATGTCAGGCCGTCCGGTTGGTCGTTTTGATGGCCGGGTGACGGGGAGCAGGTCCGCGGATGGTGTCGCGTGGGCGGCCCGGGGAGTGCCCGCAGGGTTGTGGTGGGCTGGCGGGGGTGCCTACTACCGCGTGAACGGAGCGAAATGCGCGTCGCACGCGTCCGGGCGTTAATCGGTGGGCGGGTAGCGGTTTTTCCCAAGGCAGGCGCAGGTCGGTGACGAGGCCGCGGGCCAGGCGTAGCTGGGTGTAGGCGGCGATGATGAGCCAGGTCCACCGGTCGGCCTGTTCGGGGGTGCGAGGCCGGGGCAGCGTCCAGTTCAGGGTCTGCTTGCAAAAGCGGAAGGTGTGCTCGAGGTCGAACCGCCGCACATAGAGCGCCACAGCAGATCCAGGTCCACAGGGCAACCGGTGGGGCCGTGCCACCACAGCCACAAAGTGGCGGGCTTGCGGGTGCGGCCGGGGAGCGCGGTGACGGTGAGCCGAACCACGGTGCCGGCCACGATCGGGCGCGGACCACGGCTGCCGTGCCCGTCATGCTGCTGGGTTTTGGCGTGCAGCCCGCTCCAGGCATGCACGGTCACGGTGCCGTACTGCGCATCTGTGGTGGTGAGAGCGGCCGTCGGGATCGGCCACGTGCCCGGGTCGGCGCAGGTGAACTTCCTGCCGTGTCGGCGCGGTCGGCCACGGGCGCCCACCTCGGCGGGCGGCGGATCGGCGTAGAAGCAGCGGTCGGAACGGATCCGCACCAGCAGCTGCGTCGGCGCGTCCTTTAGGGCAAGGGCCAGCCGGACCGGGTCGTAGCCGCCGTCGAAGACGAACAACGGGAGCCGCCCGCTGGGGTCGGGCAGGTGCGGCAGCAGGTGGAGGATCTGGGTGGCCGCGGCATCGTTGATGTTCGTGCCCGGCAGCAGGCGCACCACATCCAGCGGAGCAGTCCAGGAGTTGGTCGTCAGCTCCAGGGCGGCCAGCCAGGAGAATGCCCACCCGGCGATGATCGGTTTGTCCGCCGAGTGTCGGGTGGGGTGGTAGTAGAACCCGCAGTCAGGTGAGCATTCGGCGTCGCTACGCGCCCAGCAGCTGACGTCGATGGCGAACACCGCAGGTCGCTGAGCCAACTGCCTGGCCGGCAGATCCCGCAGGGCGTCGGTGTTGATCTGCCCTTTGGCCAGCGCGGCATACCCGCTGCCGTGTCCGCGCCGGTGCAGGGGATCCAGCGACAGGTACGGCAACGAGGCCACCGGCCCGGCGGCCAGCACGGCATCGGCGAGCTCGAACAGCGCGTCCGAGCGACGGGTGAAGCAGCTCATCAGCTCCTGCCGAAACGTCGTCAGGCGGGCCAGCCCTTGGCGAGATGGGCTGGGTAAGAGCACACTCGAAACGACGGCCACCACACACCTCCGGGCACTTGGTCGTACTCGGAGCATCGCGCGGTGGCCGTTCTACGTCGAGAACCACCCATCACCGGGTTAAAAGCGAAGCTTAGAGGACTACCGGGCCTTGTTCACGCGCTCGGTTCCGGCAGCCGCCGACCCCGGGTACAACAGCGCCGGGTCGGCCTGGTCAACCGGCACGACGACGCGGCGCTGCCCGTAGTCCATGCCCAGCGCGGCCGTGAACTGGTCGAACCAGACTCGGTCGGTTTCGTTTCCCGCAGACGCTCTCAGACCCGGCTGACAGCGGCCCGGTGCCGGTACCTGTCCAGGTATTCGGCGAAGGACCATGTCGTCAGGAATTCCTCGGCGGCCTGCTTTCCGTTGTCGAACAGCGTCCGCCTGCCAGCGGGATCGAGGCTGAAGTCGATGGCGTCGACTCCGCCGGTGTTGACGAAGATCGTGCGGTCCCGTACGGCGGGCTCGCCCAGCGCGTAAAGGTCGTGAGCGTTGATCATCGTTTTGATCAACGCCATCGCGAGCCCGAACGGGCTGCGGATCGGGCGAGATTCCGCGTGCCATGGCTCGGACGGGGGACCGGAGAGTTTGATTCCGAACGTGGGCCATCGGGGTCGTGTGCCGTCCTGCCGGTCGAAGACCGTGATGGGGAAGTTGGAGAGCAGCCCCCCGTCCACGAGCATCGCCGAGCGCCCGCCGGGACCTGAGAGCTGGACGGGAGAGAACACGAAGGGGATCGCTGCGGAGGCGCGAACGGCGTCGGCGACCAGTTGCTCATCCGCGTCGAGTCCGTAGTGGTGGTAGTCCCAGGGCAGTCGTACCATGCGCCGGTTGGTCACGTCCGACACGATCACCACGAGCTTGTAGGCGCGCTGGGAAGGCAGGTCGCTGCCCGGGTCGTCCAGGCGGAGGTCGGCGAAAGTCCGCACACCGCATTGTTCGAGCTTGTCACTGATCCACTTGTGTAGATGGTCCCCGCGATACAGGCTGAGCTTGGTGATCATGGAAAGTCCGCGGCCCAACGAGCTAAACCACGGGCTGTCACAAAAAGCGCTGAAATCGGTCTCCTGTGTCAGTCTCACGGCCTCACGGATCGGCAGCCCTGCCGCTATGAGTGATCCGACCACCGCGCCTGCGGAAGTGCCCGCCACTCGGCCCGGACTACCGAACCGGTATCCATGCGCGTCCAGTGAGGACAGCGCCCCTACCAAGCCGAGCCCTTTGACTCCTCCGCCCTCGAGGACCACGTCTGCTATGGATTCGCCGCTCATGATCTCATCTCCCCCGATGAATCCTTCCGGCTCTTCGTTCCAGCTTAGAAACAGGATGAAAAGCACAGGATCGAAGCAGGGCAGGGTCCGGCTAAATCGGAGTGATGTTAAAAAGTGTGTGATAAGCCGCTAGATCTGGTTTGACCTGGGGATAGTCGGTGGCCTGTTTTTCGGTTCGGCGCACACCGCCACAGCCAACCGATCCGGTTCGGGGAGACTTACGTGATCCCAGCCGGGGAATAACGCCCCCGTCGGCAAAGTGACGGCGGTCGACCGAGGACGGGCGGAATGGGGTGGGGCATGGGTTCGGAAGGACCGTCCGCCGGGGTGCAGGAGGATGTGGCAGCGCGGGTGGCCGACAGGAGCCAGCAGCGTCGGCGGAAGATCGCCATACTTGCCGAGCCGGGCGGCATCGCCCGGGCTGATGAGCCGGTGAGGGTGGCCACTCGCATCGATCGGCTCAGCCACCACTACCGCGACATCCGCCCGATTGACCCTGCGGCGATCACCGCTGCCGAACCGGCGGCCGTGGCAGCGGCGGCGGCGGTGCTGGAGCGGATCATCCAAACCAACGACCTGCTGCCTGTCAGCTACTTGGAAGGCGGGGCGGCGGCGGCGCGGGCGGTCGGGCGGGTGGTCGTCCGTGACGCGCGCGGGCGGCTGGGTGGCTACGGCACCGGATCGCTGGTCTCCCCGCACCTGCTGCTCACCAACCACCACGTGCTCACCGACGCCACTACGGCCGGCCGCAGCGGCGTGGAGTTCGACTATCAAGACGGTATCGACGGACGGCCACTCCCGCTGCAGGGCTTCTCCCTGGATCCGGACCGGTTCTTCGTCGCCGACCAAGAGCTGGACTTCGCGCTGGTGGCGGTGAAGGCCGACCCTGGCGAGCTGGCCCGGTTCGGGTTCAACCGGTTGGTGGCTACCGAGGGCAAGGCCATCGTCGGTGACTTCGTCACGATCGTCCAGCATCCGGGCGGGGAGAAGAAACAAGTCGCGCTGCGGGAGAACCGGATCGTCGACGTCTTGGAGTTGTTCCTGCACTACCAGACCGACACCGAGCCCGGCTCCTCCGGCTCCCCGGTCTTCAACGATCAGTGGGAGATCGTGGCCCTGCACCACGCCGGCGTGCCCGCCGCCAGCCACGACGGGCTTGGCGGCGTCATCAACGAAGGGGTACGGGTCAGTCGGCTGCTGGCCTTCTTGCGTTGCCAGTCGTTGCCGCCGGACCAGCAGGCTTTGGTCGGCCGGATGTTCACCGAACGCATCAGCCTCTCGCCCGCCCCACCGGCTTCGTCCGCTTCGGTCGGTGGGCCGCTCACCCGCCCCGCCCAGCCCGTAAAGCAGGTAGAGGCAGCAGGGCGGGCGGCCGCCGGGCAGGTGCCGCTGACGCTGACGCTGACCGTCCCCTTCGACATCCGGCTGCGCGGCGAACCGGTCGACGCCACCGACCCGGCCACAGCGGCGGCGCCAGAGGCGATCCAGATCGACCCGGACTACGCCGGCCGCCGCGGCTATGACCCGGACTTTCTGCCAGGTGGGCATCGGGTACCACTACCCGCCCTGCACCCCGATCTTGTCCCGCTGGCGGCGCTCAACCGGCACGTCGACGGGCAGGCGAGCGATGGGCGGGCGCACGTGCTGAACTATCACCATTTCAGCGTGGTGATGAACCGGCAGCGGCGGCTGGCCTTCTTCACCGCGGTCAACATCGACGGCGCAACCAGTCGGCGCATCCGCCGCGACCCCGACCGGTGGATCTTTGACCCCCGCCTCTCTGAGAGTGAGCAGGCCGGAGAAGCGGTTTACCGCGACAACCCCCTGGACCGCGGCCACCTGGTGCGCCGCCTGGATCCAGCGTGGGGGGCTGACCACGCGGTAGCCAAAGCTGGCAACGACGACACCTTCCACTTCACCAACTGCACCCCGCAGCACAAAGACTTCAACCAGAACCAGACCACCTGGGCCGGGCTGGAGGACTACATCCTGGATGCCGCCGACACCTGCGACCTGAAAGCCACCGTCTTCACCGGCCCGGTCTTGGCGGCCGACGACGACCCCTACCGCGGCATCCACCTGCCCCGCCAGTATTGGAAAGTCGTGGCGATGGCTAAGCAGAACGGCGAGCTGTCGGCCACCGGCTATCTGCTCAGCCAAGACCACCTCCTCAATGGCCTGGAAGCCGCTCCCGCGGAGTTCTCCTACGGCGCCTACAAGACCTACCAAGTACCGATCCGGCGCATCGAAGACCTCACCCGGCTGTCATTCGACACCCTCGCCGACGCCGACCCGCTGGCCCGTAGGGAAGCGGCGGTCACCACAGCCCAGGAGATCACCCACCCCCGCCAACTCACTCTCTGACAACCGTCGAATCGCCGGAACCAACCCCGGCCCTCAAAATCCTGCAGGCCGAATATCGTCAACCAGCGTTGATGCGGAGCACCTGGACGAGGTCAGCAACGTCCTCGGCCCAGTTCGCCGAATAGGCGACAGTTGATTACGCGAGGTCGCCAGAGTGACACCCTTATAAGGCGTCCTCTTCCCGAAGGTGGCTCCAGCCCCAAAGTAGATCGATCGGGCAGATCAGTGGGATCCGAGAAGCTAGTGCTCTCGAAAGCAAAGATGCTGCTGATTTCCGGCAAACGCGCAATTCCGCTTTGAAGCCCCCAGTTCAGCACCTTCCGAGAACAAGACCTCATCGCTACATGGCGGCTGGGATCACGTTCGGGAGAAGGACGCCCTGTCAGGTCGACCCAGCCAGTGGCAGGAGCTGGCGAACAGGCTCAACGCGATCGCATCTACCTGATGGCGCGAATCTTACCAACACCCCAGGTTCGGCAGATTGACGTGCTTGTGAAGGTCGCGAATCAACCTGCAGTAGGCGATTAGGCTCAAGGGGGCAGCATCTCCGGGGCCGTTCGCCAGCGGGATCAGCGAGCTCGAAACTCCACGCGAACGCCGGGCCCCTCTTCTAATAGATAGACCGGATCACGACGCCGTTTCCAGCCGTCCGGGAGCAGGAAATATCGCTTATGGGAATACAGTAGCAGCAACATGCCCGTGTAGCGATACCGAAAACGTCCGCCCGTCGGAAGCAGGGAATACGTGACGCCTGGGCCGGTCAGATCCAGCGACTTGTCACTGAACACGTCCACGCGGGTCCGCAAGTCGCGACGCGTCTCCAATGCCGTCTGCCATCCAAGCTTCGGCGCGTACGAGGCAACTGCCCAGAACGCCATGAGGAAGAGGAAGGCGATCAGGATCGCCCGCCCTGTCGTAGCGCCGCTTCGCGCCCAAACCCACGAAGGCATCGCGCAGCCAACCAGTATCACCCCGACTGCCAGCAAAATCGGAAGAAACTGGACGTTTTTGGTGTAATTAGTCACATAAAGAAAATAGCCGGTGCAGAACGCGAGGAGCCCGACAGTAATAGCGCAAATCCTAATGGCCTTAATAATCACCTCGCGCCCCGCCAGAAATGGGGCCAGGATCGCACTGTGCACGAAAAGCGCGATCAATGCGATCACGCCTGTGGTGATCAGCACCTTAAAGGTCAATCTGACGCTGCGTAGAACATATTCCGTGGCGGAAATTTCGGCGAGATCTCCGGTTATGCCGAAGTATCCCAGGGTCGCCTTCGTGCGGACCCATCCGAAATAGAAGAGAAGCGCGGCCAGTACGGTGCTCTGCGCCGCAACTGTGCCGAGGTAGCGAAACGCGATACTGAAACCGATTCGGGAGTCCGGAACATTACCTGACCTACCGGAGCTGTCCTCGGCTTCCCCTGCTGCATCGACCGTATCTCGCTTCGAATCGGACATGCTTCGGGCCTTTCGGTTCTCGCCACGCATCCTTCGCCGTCACTGAATAATGCTGTTCCCGGCCAGGCGGAGCCGCCAGATCATGAATTCTCCAGCCCCGGCGGCGCAGGCGAGTGGGGCTTCTCTGGATCCGGATTCGACGGCTCAGGCTCCTTTGGATCCGGATTCGTCGGCTCGGGCTCCTCTGGATCCGGATTCCTCGGCGGATCCGGATTCTGCGGCGCGGGCTCCTCTAGGTCCGGATTACCAGGACGGTGGTCCAAATCGCTGTCCTCACCGTTCCCGCAGGCGCCAACAGCGAAAACGCCGATCGCGACAACGAGAAGAATTCGAAACAGCACACCAGGAAGCCCAGTCAGAAAACTGTAGAGCGACCTGCCTGTCTTCCTTCCCGCCCTAGGTGCGAATCGCTGACAAAGAGCGCCATCAGGCATCCAGAGGGATGACGCGCATGCCTTCCGGCACCGAAAACCGCCGAAGCGGTGACTGGCCGTCCGCGACAAGCCCCGATCGAACTCCGTCATGGGCCTTCCTCCGCTGCCGACCACCGACTTGGATCACGTTAGATCGTAGTCGCACGGACGGGATTTGCGGCGCGCTGGTGTTTCAATTTATTGTTTGCGGAAATCAAAATCCTGTTTAAGTGACATCGGGCATCCGCCGGCGTCGATGTACACCGTTCCGTTCCTCCCAACGAGGCGGAACACCGCCAGGCGCCCGCGAAAGACCGCTGGCTGAAAAGCGGACGGTCATGCTGCCGGAATCTTTCCAGCACCGAGTCCGCAACACCAGCCTGACTCTTGAACCAGTTGTAAGGCCCAACCTTTGGACGGGAAAGCTAAGTAGGTGTTTGAGGGGTGATCGAAGACTTCAGCGGCTCCAGGGCGGCCAGTGAGTGGTGCTGACATCCTTGCCTGATGCTCCTGCCTACGGCCTACACACGGACCCAGCGACTTGAATGCGTCCGGATCGAGGACTCCTCCAACTCGCACCGTTGGACCAGCGTTCCCGGAACGATCGTCGGCACTTGGCGCGACTCGGACGCCATCGAGCTTCTCGACCTGGTCGCCAGCTTGCCGGCAGGCGAGAGGATGCGCTGTTTCCGACCCGGCTACGGGATCCGAGCCCACGACGCGGATCACCTTCTGTTCGAGATCGCCTTCTGCTTCGAATGCAACAACGCGCTGTTTTTCTCACCCCCCAGCGGCCAGCGCGATCTCGTCGGGTTCAAGGCAGACAGCCGACCCGCGCAAGAGCTACTGAGTCGGCTCCGCGCCTTCTGAGGACGGAGGGTCATCGGCCTGAGCGGAGCTGTTCGAGTGGCCGTGGTCCGGGCCGCTGAGCGGGACACCCCCGGATGATCCGCCGTAGCAGCGTACCGATCGCCGCCCACCTGATCATCGCCTCGCTGATCGGTGGCCGACGCTCGTAGTCACGCACCAGTCGCCGATGCATCATCAACCACGCTAGCGCCCGCTCGACCACCCACCGCTTGGCATGCACCCGAAAACCCCGCTGGTCGGCGGGCTTGGCAACGATGTGCACGACGATGCCCAGCACCTCGCGCGCCCAGACCACCAGCCGCCCGGCAAAGCCCTGATCAGCGAACACCACCCGGCAGGAACCGCTTAAACACGGGGGTTTCCCCTGAATGTGGACACCGATCTCAGGCGGCAGCCTTCAGGTTATCTGCCGTCTTCTCGTAGTCGATCGGGCTCATTTGGTCGAGACGGGAGTGCCGTCTGACCGTGTTGTAGCGGGTGATCCAGCGAAACACCGCCAGGCGGGCGGTGCGTCCTCAAGCGGCACCTGTCAGACGTCGTCTATCGCACCATGATCACCGACGTTGAAGCCCGACTCGCCACCCCGCCACAAGCTGCCGATGCAGCCGCTTGACATAGGAGCGTCAGAAGGTCGTATGGGTTAGAGAGGACTTAGCTCATTAAAGTCGGCGTTGCCGATTGAATCCTCAGCGATCGCTACTAGGTAGGACCAAATATGCTTTTTCGACGCTCCGTAATCTCGGACTAGCGTAGACGGGGCGCGCGCGTTAGGTATGAATTATGCATAAATGTCTATTTTAGGTGTCTTGAGAAGTTGTTCATGTTTAGGGGTTTCCTGTGTAGCGGAATGAGTCGTTTGTGTATCGATTGAAAATTACAGGATGAGTTGATCTATCTTGGATGAATAACCTGCTTGTCCCTACTAGATCCGCAGGTGAGCGCATGAGTGAGCAGTCGGCACAGGTGATCGTCGGAGAAGAGCAGGTCTCCAACCCCCCCGGTACCGCGAAAAAGACCGACAGCTCCGGCGGCAAGAAGCCTCCCGCTGCGCGGGCAGTTCCCAAATGGGAGACCGACGCACGAGACCGAGTCCGAACGGCCGTGCGCCGCTACTCCAAGCCGCTGGCCGATCTGGTGGCCCGTGATGCCAACGAAGGAGACACGCGGCTTCTGATCACAGACTTCCTGTGCGAAGGGCTGGGCTACGACAAGTACGAGGACCTCACCACTGAGTACCAGGTCAAGGGTGAGTTCGCTGATTATGGCATCCGCATCGACAAGCAGTTGGTCGCCTTCATCGAGGTGAAGCGGTGCAGCCAGAAGCTCAACACCAAGCACCTGCGCCAAGTACAGATGTACGCCGTCAACGAGGGCGTCGAGTGGATGATCCTGTCCAACGGACAAGTCTGGCAGGCATACCACATGACCGCTGGCCTTCCCGTGGTCATCGATCTTGCCCTTGAGGTCGACCTTCTTGGAGACGCCAGCTTGGCAACCAAGGTTGATGGGCTCTTCTACCTGACCAAGGAGTCGTTCAAGCGCCGGTTGATGGATGACCTGTGGAGGGCCCGCGCCGCGACGTCGCCGAAGTCCTTGGCGCAGGTGCTTCTGTCGGAAGTGGTGGTCGATGCGGTGCGCAAGGAGCTTCGACGCCAGACGAGCTACAACGCCGACTCCGCTGAGGTTCACCGCGCTTTGCGTGACGAGGTGCTGCGAGCGGAGATCTTGTCCTAACCGCAGGCGCCTCGAATGAGCGTCCCGAATGGCTTGGCCGGTTTGGGACGCTCCATCGTCTGTCGGCTGTTCAGGTGACAGCAGCGCTGACAGCAACGTCCCCGTACATGGACTCACCTCGGCGACCGTCCACCACCCTCTGACTACGGCCTCCGCTACCTGACCAGGGTGATTGGTCCGCCTGAAAAACGGGCGGAGGTATTGCCGTGCTACCTCATCGCGGGCTTTAATGGCTCTCCCAATCGGAGCCTACGTGGCATTGGATGAGGTGCCGTATGTGAACGGCGCCTATGAATCTGGCAGTACCGGAAGCCGGGGCAGCGGCCTCCGGTACTCGTGCCATCTACCTGCTCCGTTTGAGAACGTTGAACGCGAGGATCTCTATGAACGCCTCTACCCGTTCCACATTGATGTCGTCCAGTGACGCCGTCTCCGTATAACCGCGGTGCTGCATCTCGCCCCGTTCGAACGCATAGGGGATACCGAGCCGGCGAAACCAGGCCAGAACTTCACGCTCGATCTCACGGGCGTCCTGTGTGACGTCCGCTTCCCATCGGCCGACTACCTGCCACCCCAGTGAGGTGTGCTGCCGTAGCCGCTCATTGATGTTAGCGATGCCGACCTTCAACGCGCGATGCCCATTGTGGACTACCAGGTAGAGGTAGCCCGATTTGGTTAGATCAATCCCGCGTACGGCGCATTTGGTGCATCCGCCGCTTCCCGCACGAATGTTGTGCAGCATGGGCATGACAGTCGAACCACATCCCATACAGCGGGCCTTCCAGGGCCTCATGCTGCCAGGGTAATCGACCAAGGCTTCGAGTCCCGCATCATGCATCATTGCCGTAGCCTCGGCCTCAGTGAACCGAAGTGCGGTGGCGATGTTTTTTGAGCGACATTTCCAGCACTGATGGCCGCGAGCCTTCACGTGCGAGTAGGTCGGACGTCCCAGGTGGCCAGTTCGCATGCAGCGCGAGAGCCATGGGTCCTGAGATCCGGGGTAGTCTACGAGCGGCTCCAGGTCGGCTTGGAGCATCACATATCGAGCGGACTCAGGCGTCACGACCACGCCTAGGCAGTTCTTGCAGCCGCCTCGATCCTTCTGAACGTGCGACAGCTTCTTTGGAAAGACGTTGCCACATTGGAGGCAGCGGCTCTTCCACGGAATGCCCGCGCCGGGGTAGTCCTCCAATGGCTCCCAGTTCCAGGCGCGCATCACCTCGACGGCTTCGGCAGCATCTCTCCTTAGTCCCTCCGCGATGCGCCGCGAGCGGCAAACACCGCGGCAAACACCGCTGCCCTTGTTCACGACATCGTTGTAGCGAGGGGAGCTTTCTCCACCACAGCGCAAGCAGCGGCAGAGCCATGGCAACTGGGTGCCAGGGAACGGGACCAGAGGCTGTGCTCCTCTCCCCAACATCCGTGCGATTGCATCAGCTTCGGACACTCTGCGAGGCAACTGGGTCCTCCTTTCTGCGTCATGGAGTTAAGCCATTGGCTGGCGGCTAGGGGACAGTTCCAGCAACTGATGAGATCCTCTTCCATGGATTCATGGAATTAAAGCACTTTTTATAACTAATGAGTATCATCTAGTGGTCGTCGCGGCGAGGATCTGTCCCCTCTTGGGTCGTCTTCGGCGGTTTATCCGAGAGTGCAGCCGACGCTTGACTTTCCCTGGCGGTTCTGAGCTACGGGTGCGGAGGGGAGAGTTCGGCTCGAGCGAGTTCCAGTCGGTGAGCAGAGCCGGGGTGGTGCGGTGTCCATCCTTCGCTGATTGCTCAATGGATGCACTGCACAACGAGGGCGGGGCGAACGCTCGTCGATTCTTCGAGGAGCCAGTTGTCGGGGCGGGCGTAGGGGAGTGCGACGAGGAGGACGCTGCCCGGCTTCTCCGTAAGTTCGACGGCGAAGGTCATGTGGGTTCAGCCGTAAGTGGGCCTGTGGCGGACGCGCCAGCGGTACGCCTCATCACTTACGGCGATGAGGCGAGAATCCTTCCGGGGAAGCGTCACTGAACACCTCATGATCATGGTCTGTTCCGTGACTGTTCCGTGGGAGCATCGAAAACAACGGCAACCGATGGAAGGTGTCGGAAAGCGTATGGCCTGGTCAATGGCCAGATCCAGGGGCTATCGCAGGTCGCCCATGAATGCATCGGAGAACACCCAGATCTACGAGGGCGGGGATCAGCAAAGGTGTCGACGAAGGGCAGTTCTTAATACGACAACGACAGGTTGTGATCTGAGATCGGGTAGTGGACGATCTGAGCATGCTGGCGGAGACGGTGGCTGGGTGGTCGGCGGGGTTCACGGCGTTCGTCGGCCGGTTCGCGGGTCGGTTCCCGCGGGTGGAGGCGCGTCGGCAGATGCGCTCTTATGTGCGCGGCTTGCTGGGTGAGAGTGAGCGTAAGAACGGTTGGACCTTGGCTGAGGCGGCCGGGCAGGCAGGCCCGGAGCGGATGCAACGGCTGTTGAACTTCTACGCCTGGGACGCCGACGGGCTGCGCGATGACGTGCGTCGGAGCGTGGTGGAGGTCCTCGGGGACGCCCATGGCGGGGTGCTGGTGGTCGATGAGACCGGCTTCCTGAAGAAGGGCGTGCGCTCGGCCGGGGTGGCCCGCCAGTACTCCGGCACCGCGGGCCGGATCGACAGCTGCCAGATCGGCGTGTTCCTCGCTTATGCCTCGACGCGTGGGCGGGCGTTGATCGACCGGGAGCTGTATCTGCCCCGGGAGTGGGCTGATGACCGGCCTCGATGCAGGCAGGCTGGGATCGGTGACGAGGTCGCCTTCGCCACCAAGCCGGCGCTGGCCCGCACGATGATCGAGCGCGCGGTGGCGGCGGGCGTGCCGTTCGGCTGGGTGACCGCCGATGAGGTCTACGGCTGCGACAGCAAGTTCCGGCTGTGGCTGGAGCACGCCGGGATCGCGTATGTGGTCGCGGTGCCCAAGAGCACGATGGCGGTGTCGATGCAGCTGACCAAGGTTCGTGTGCACCGCTTGGTCGCCGAGCTCCCGGAGGCGGCCTGGCAGCGGCTCAGCTGCGGTGACGGGGTGCGCGGGCCGCGCGTGTTCGCGTGGGCGGCCGTGGAGATCCGGCCGCTGCGCGATCCGCAATATGGGTACTGGTTGCTGGCCCGCCGGTCCGTCAGTGATCCTGCTGATATCGCTTACTACCTGTGCTTCGGTCCGGCCGGGACAGGTCTGGCCGAGCTGGTACGGGTGGCCGGGAGCCGGTGGGCGATCGAGGAGTGCTTTCAGACGGCCAAGAACGAGGTTGGTCTCGATCACTACCAGGTGCGTTCGTATTGGGCCTGGTACCGGCACATCACGTTGGCGATGACCGCGGCGGCGTTCTTGGTGATCATCCGCGATGGCCTGCAAAAGGGGGGCCTGCGGCCGGTGGCGGAGCCGGTGTGATGCCGTGGACGGTCCAGGAGGTGCGGCGGCTGTTCAACCGCATCGCCGCCCCGGCCGCGCACTCGGTCGGTCATGTCCTTGCCTGGGTGGCCTGGCGCCGGTTCAGTCAAGCACGGGCTCGGGCCAGTCACCATAAGCGAAGACGCTTATAACTACCTGTCGTTGTCGTATTAACGAGTCGGTCAGATTGTCAGCTCCTGCCTGCTCGTGGTGAGCATCCCTGTGAATCGTTGAGGTTGTTGTAAACCAGTGAGCCGAGGCAGCTGTCTTCTTGTGGCATGTGTCGCGACAGGGCACGTGGTCGAGGAGGGCGTGACGATGGAGTACCGGTTCAATTCGCCTCCTGGATGGCCGGTTCCTCCTGTGGGTTGGCGGCCTCCGGAGGGGTGGCAGCCGAATCCGTCGTGGCCTCCGGCGCCGCCCGGCTGGGAGTTCTGGGTTCCTGTGCAGCTGTCGCCTCCGCCTTCTGCGCCTCCGGTTCAGTCGCAGCCCGTTCCCGTTCCCGCGGTACCGGAGCGCGGTGGGGGACTGTTCGGGGGTAAGAAGAAGCTGGAGGCGGAGAACGCCGAGTTGCGCGCGTGGGTCGAGCGGCTGGGTGGCATGGACGCCATGCGCGTCTCCGCGATGATCGAGGCGCTACATGCCGAGCACTAGGGACTGCAGACGGCCATCGCGGATGCCACGCGGCGGCTGCGCGAGGTCGAGCGGCTGATCGTGCAGACCGAGGAGACCGTGTTGTTGCAGGAGGCCGGTGTCTACGAGTACCGGCACCCGCTGAGTGACGCAGTGGCCTATAAGGAGCGATTGGCGCAGGTCAAGGCACGCATCAAGGAGTTGTCCAAGGACGGCAAGGCGGTGCTGGGCTCCACCAGCTGGCAGGTCAACGGGTCGGCGGCCGAGGGACGCCGGATGGTACGTGACTTCTCCAAGCTGATGTTGCGTGCCTACAACGCCGAGGCCGACAACTGTGTGCGCACGATGCGCCCGTACAAGCTGCAGTCGGCTGTCGACCGCTTGGAGAAGGCGGTGGAGATGATCGTCAAGCTCGGTAAGACGATGAGCATCCACGTCAGCGGTGACTATCACCGGCTGCGGGTCTACGAGTTGGAGTTGACCGCCGACTACCTGGCCAAGCAGGAGGAGGAGAAGGAGCGCACCCGTGCCCAGCGGGAGCAGCAGCGCGAGGAGGAGGCCGCGCGGCGGGAGTTCGAGCGGGAGAAAGCCAGGCTCCGCAAGGAGGAGTCCCACTACCGTTCCGCTCTGTCGAAGTTGCTGGCCAAGGGGGATGAGGCTGGGGCGGAGGAGCTCAAGGCGAAGTTGGAGGAGATCGGCGCGGCGGTCAGCGACGTCGAGGCGCGTGAGGCCAACGTCCGGGCCGGCTACGTGTATGTGATCTCCAACATTGGCGCGTTCGGCGAGGACGTCGTCAAGATCGGCATGACTCGCCGCCTGGAGCCCGAGGACCGTGTCCGGGAGCTGGGTGATGCCTCAGTGCCGTTCAAGTTCGACACGCACGCGCTGATCTTCAGTGACGACGCGGTCGGGCTTGAGGGGCGGCTGCACGCCGCGTTGAACGATCGGCGCGTCAACAAGGTCAACCTCCGCCGCGAGTTCTTCCACGCTACGCCCGCCGATGTGAGGGACCTGTTGCAGAAGATCGCGGGTCAGCACCTTCTGGAGTACCGGGACACTCCCGAGGCCCTGGAGTGGCATCAGTCGGTTCACGCCAAGGCGGTAGCAGGCTGAGCTGAATCGCGCGCCTGGTCGGCGTGCCCCGAGGGCACATTGGGGGCACATGGCGTTGGAAGGCGGCGGAGAATAATGTCAAAGAACGGCAGTGTTCCCGCAGGTCAGACGGCAGGTCGCTGATCGGCGTGCAGGTCACGAGCAGGCCGGATTAGAACCCGGCCTACAGGCCGACTCGTCCGCCCTGCCCTCCTCTGACCTGCGGTGAGCCGTGATCGGGAAAGGTCAAAGCGGTTGGGGGGCGCATCGTCCCTTCGGTCAACGTCGTCGTCGCCAACGACGCCGGGGACATCTCGATGATCTACCGTACCGACGACTGGGCCGTTCCCGGCAGCGCCCTCGACCTCGGCGAGTCTCTCCCGGCCGCGGCCGTCCGGGAGACGCTGGAGGAGACCGGCATCACGTGCGAGATCACCGGTGCCGGGTCGGACTTCCGGCCACCCCCTGGGTGATCTTCTTGTGAGAGCCCGACGCTCACGGCGCTCTTCCATGCCCCGATGACACGCTCTCAAGGAAACCGAAGCCGGGCTCACTCCTCGATGTCGATGACCATCTTGCCCCTGGCGGTGCCGCTCTCCACCGCGGCGTGTGCGTCGGGGACGGTGGCGAGGGTGAAGTGCCGGGCGTCGAGCAGGGGCTTCAACGCCCCCGAGTCGGCAAGGGAAGCCGCTTCGCGAAGGATCTCCCCGTGATGCTCTCGTCCGCGGCCGGTCAGCATCGGCAGCAGGGTGAAGACGCCGGAGTAGGTGGCGCCCCGGAACGACAGGGGCGCGAGGCTGTGGGTCCCCCAGCCCAGAGCGCTGAGAACATGGCCGGTGTAGGTGCGTACCGCGGTGAACGAGGCGTCGAGGGTCGCTCCGCCGACGGTGTCGTAGACGATGTCGAAGCCCTCGCCATCGGTGTGCCGGGCGACGTACTCGTCCACCGATGTGGTGGTGTAGTCGATCGCGGTGGCGCCGAGGCCTTCGATGCTCTTCAGGCTCTGAGGCGATCCGGTCGCGTAGACCTCGGCGCCGCGAGCGCGGGCGAGCTGGACGGCCACGTGTCCGATGCCGCCGGCACCGCCGTGGATCAGTACCTTCTGGCCCGCGCGCACCTGCGCCCGGTCCACCAGGCCTTCCCACGCGGTGATGACGACGAGCGGCAGCGCCGCGGCCTCCCGCATGCTCAGGGACCGTGGCTTGTGTGCGAGCAGCCTGGCGTCCACGGCGACGTACTCCGCGAGCGAGCCCTGGAGGTCGCCCACCCCGCCGATCAACCCGTACACCTCGTCCCCGGGGGTGAAGCCGATGACCTCCGCGCCGGTCTCCTCCACCACACCGGCCATGTCCATGCCGAGCACGGCCGGCAGGCGGCTCTTGGCGTGGCCGGCCTTCCCGGCCCGGATCTTGGTGTCCAGCGGGTTGACCCCGCTCGCCTTGACCTTCACCAGCACCTGGCCCGAGCCGGGGACAGGTTTGTCGATCTCGCTCAGGACCAGGGGGGTGTCGAACCGCTCCAGTACTACCGCGCGCATGGTGCCGCCTCGTTTCGTGTGTTGTCGATGAGCTGATGGAGTGTGATCGGGCCGGGGGTGCGGTTCAGGCCCGAAGGCATGTCATTGATCCGCGCCCGCGTGGCGGCTGGTGTGGGCGGCGACGAGCCGGACGGCCATGTCCTTCGCGTCGTCCACGACCGTGCGGTCCTGGAGGAGCCGGCCGGACGCGAGAGCGCCGTCGATGAGGAGTCCGATGTGGCGGGCGAGCGCCCGCGGGTCGTCGGCTCCGGCCTTCGAGCCGAGCTCGGTCAGCCAGCCCTGGCGGCGTCGCACGTGCTGGACGGTGATCGCTCGTGCTTCCGAGCCCAGCGGGGCTTCGACGCCGGCGCTGACGAACGGGCAGCCGAAGAAGCCGTGTCTGTCGAAGGCGTCCTGGAGCGCGTCGAAGAGTCCCACGAGCTGGTCGCCGGGCGCGTCACCGGCGCGCTCCGCGGCGGCTTGCAGCTGCGCCGTCCAGGAGTCGTCGGTCCTGCGCAGATAGGCCGCGACGAGGTCGTCCTTCGTGCGGAAGTGCACGTACAGCGTGGACTTCGCGACACCCGATTCGGCGATGACCTGATCGATGCCGACTCCTCGCAGCCCGTGGGCGTAGAACAGGTCGGCCGCCGTGGTGAGGATCTTCTCTACCGTGTTCGTCTTTCTCGTCTTCGTCACCATGATTCGCCTCCTTAATCGAACAGACTAGTACGTTCGATTAAGGAGGCGAATCCGGGGGCCTTCTCGCGGCGCTCCCGCGTCCGGTCCTTCGCCGCTGACGCCGTCCGAGCCCGCTCACGCCGCGACGCGCCGCAGCGGGGGCCGCCCTCCACCGTTCACGGGAAGAGCCGGGCGGAACCGAGGGGACGGACGCCCCACCGCCTGCCGGCCTGGTGATCCGTTTACAGGCCGGCCCGAGAAGGCGAACGTCGCATGACGCCGATAGCTGCTGGATTCGCGCCGGCGCGGCCTTTACGGCACGCACGGCCGGGGTGATGCAGGACGTCGCGTTGGTGATCGACCGGCTCACCGGATGCTCGGAGCCGTACCGGGAACGGATCTTTGCCGGCCGGACATCGACCTCCGGAGGGAGGCCGTCCGGGCTGGTGGTCATGTCGCGGCGGGTCAGCGCCTCCACCGGCTCCGGACCAGATGAGTAGGTCCCCGGAGCCGCAGTTCGTGCGGATCCCGCCGTCCGAGACCGGCCGCCGACCGCGCCGGGCCTCAGGACGGAAGGATCAGCTCGCGGGCCTCGTCGTCGGTGGGATGCCGGGCGCTGAGCACGGCGTCCCGGAGGACCTCCCGGGGTACGGCATCGGAGGACTGGACGCTGACCAGGACGCCGCCATCCTGCCGGACGTACCCCTGGAGCCCGCACGGGCATCCCCATCTCGGCTTCGGGATCCGACCGGTGAGATACCAGAGCCCGGGGCGCTCCAGGACACACCGAGGATGCTCGTCGAACCCGAAAGGCGGACGGAGGAACGTCTTCGCGCACTTCGCCGTGGCGGGCTCGCCGTACGCGGCGGTGAGCACGATGGTGTGGTCCTGCCAGACCTTGACCACTGTTTGGTCCACCGGTTCGAAGAACGCGCTCACCCCCGAGGTGTCGCGAGTGACCCGGTAACCCGGGATGTGCGCGACGTAAAGCAGGTCGCGCACCGGATCAAGACGGGCGGCGAAGGTCTCTGCCCTCGCCTTCGCCTCCTTGTCGGCACGCTGTTCCCCGACGGCGTGCACTCCGGTGACCACCAGCGCCGTGGTCACCGCGACAGAACCGAAGGCGATCCCGCGCCGGGAGAGCATTCCCGCGGCCAGCGCGAACGGCAGGCCGCCGACCAGGAGCGCCAGCGGTTGCCGACCGAGGGACAGGGACAGCTCGGAGTCGGCCCAAGCGCCGCCGAACCAGCCCACCGTCCCTGCGAGAAATACGAGCACCGACCAGGAGAGCCGGCCCGCCGCCCGACGCGACGTCAGTGCGGACCCCTGGGGAACGACCCAGGCGACCACGCACAGCGCACCCACCATGAGAACGACGGGGAGAACCAGCAGGAAGGGGGAACCGCCGAAAAGGATCATCGTGCCGGTCCGCAACAGCGACGGGCTCAGCAGGGAGCCGACCAGCCAGGCCGCGGCGATCTGGCCGAGTGGCGCTTTCCATCCGGTGCTCACCTCGCCGGCCATCCCCACGACCTTTCGGTGTTCAGGCCTGATTTGCGTATCAGCATAAGAGGCCATGGCCCGAGATGATCGCGAAGCCGCTGTCCGGGCCGCGCTCCCTGGCGTGTCCGCACACCGCTGACATCCTCGGTCAGCGGTGCAGCCACGCCGGGAGGCGTGCCCGCTCCCGGCCGCGGTCGCGGGCACCCGGATGCGGACGATGAGCTCGTCCGGGGCGAGCACGTGTTCGCGGGCCGGGTCGTCACCGGGTTCGACGTGGAGTCCGGCGAGCGGCACGCTGCGTTCCCCACGGGGTCCGACGACGTCCACCACGGCGCCGAACGCGAGGACTTCCGGACCCTGTGGGCGGCCCACGACGTCAAGAGAAATCGCACGGCAGCATGCGGATGATGCACCCGCCGGCGGGTGAGCCGACACTCCGCCACGAGACCTTCACGCTCCCCGGCGATCAGGACCAGGCACTGGAGACCTACCACGCCGAGCCCGGTTCGACGTCGGAGGAGACACTGCGCCTGCCGGCGAGCCGGGGTGCGGACGCCTCCAGGGACCGGTCGGCCGCCGCGCGGGACCGAGCCTGACCTCGGTCCTTTCACCGCACCCCACCAGGGATCACTTCGGTCTCACCGTCCTCGTCGCCGAACCCCTCGACCACGACCCGCCCACCCCCGGGGGCGGACACGACGAAGCCCCCGCTCCGAAGAACGAGGGCGTCGTCGCGCTGTACGACTACAGGCAGCTGATCCACTCGACCCGGGAGCTGTTGTACGAGCAGGAGTCGACGAGCTTGCCGGACGGGTTGTGGACGTATCCCGTGTCCGAGGTCTGGTTCCAGATGTACGCGAACGTCCCTCCGGCGCGCCCCCAGTAACGGTTCTTGGCGTCGTCCCTGCCCTTGCCCGTCCGCACGGTGACGGTCTTTCCGGCGCCGAGGGTGAACGCGCCGAACCGGTAGATGTGATCCGATCGGTTTGTTTTGTCGCGAAGCGTCCATCCGCTGAGGTTGACGGCCCTCCTGGTGGTGTTCTTGATCTGCGCCCATTCGCCGTTCAGGCTGCTGTTCGCTCCGAAGTCCGGCGACCCCGGAGAGTTGTAGTAGATCTTCACGATCTGGATCGTCGGCAGCGCGGCGGCCTGCGCCGGCGCGACGGGGACGAGCGCCACGGCTAAGGCGGCAGCGGACAGGGCCAAGGGAATGGAACGCACCATTGAATCCTCAAGCTGGAAGAAGCGGGCAGTGATGAGACGGCCGGCCCAGGCGAGCGGTTGGCCGGTAAACACCGTTTTGTTGGGGGTTCTGGCGCTCCACGAGGACAGTCCTGGTGCCACACGAGGGCAGTCCTGCGCTCCACGAGGGCAGAGGGCCAGGCCTCCGCTGGAGGCACCGTCATGTTCACGGCGTCACGCGGGTGCCGGTCCCACCAAGGTGGAACGCGAGGTGTCCCAGACGGGACAGGCGAATGGTGCGGGTGTCCGTTCTCAGCCAGGCGTTCCATCTGGAAGATCTGAAGATGATCACTGCGAATGCGGCAACCGCGTGGAGGTGACGACCGCGGCGATGGCACCCACGGAGAGTGCGGCGGCGAAGCCGATCATCGTGGGATGCAGTCCGAGGTGCTTCGAGACGACGCTGAAGGCGATCGAGGGCAGGCCCATGCCCAGGTAGGCGATGACGAAGAACACGGCCAGCACTCCCGCGCGGGACGTGGGCCGGGCGGCACCGGCACTCTGGCCGACCGATGCCTTGAACAGCAGTCCCGCACCCGCTCCCGCGATCGAGGCCGCGGTGAGGTAGAGCCACAGAGTGGGGTGGAAGAGTGCTACCGCCGTCAGCGTGAGTCCGGCGGGGAAGAGCACCACCCCGCTCACCAGCATCCGCCCGGGCGACAGGTGTCTGAGGGCGATCTGCGCGACGGCGGAGGCGGCGAAGACCGAGAACGGCGCCAGCCCGGCGACCAGGGGCGAGGAGATGCCCAGGACGTCGTGGACGACGACGGCCCCCAGCGAGGAGAAGAAGCCCATCACGGCGAACGAGAAGAAGCCGGTGCTCGCGGCCGCCGCGAATCGCCTGCCGCCACCGGGTCGCAGGGCGAAACGGGCAGGGACCTCGGAGGCGGCGCCGCGGTCGATGGTCTCGGGGCTGTGGAGCACCAGGACCACCAGCACCAGCGCCGCCGCGGCGAACAGCGCGAACGGGGTGACCAGCGGCGACGGCGCCCATTGGGCGAGCACGCCGGCGGCCAGCGGCCCGAGCGCCAGTCCTCCCAGGTTGGCCACGGCCGCGACGAGTCCGGGCGTCGCCGACCCGGGCTGTTCCGGGTGCGCCCGCTGGTAGAGATCACTGAGGTAGGCCGTCGCGGTCGAGGCCATGAGCCCCACGGCCAGTCCGGTCAGGACCCGGCCGGTGAGCAGGCCCGCGACCGAGGGCCACAGCACCAGGACCAGTGATGCCGCCACCAGGGTCAGCAACGCCGGAACGACGACGCGTCGGCGACCCAGACGGTCCGACAGATGCCCGAAGAGGAGGAAACCCGCTGCCGCACCCACGACCATCGCCGCGAAGGCGATGGTGACGACGGTGGAGCCGAAATCGTCACGCTCGGCGAACAGCGGCCACAGCGGGGTCGGAAGGGTGCCGAAGGCCATCAGCACGGTGAACGCGACCGCGACGAACCAGAAGCCCCGGGCGTGCGCGGCCCGCGTGGCACGTTCCACGACCCGTGGGCGTTCTTGGACGGCCGTGAGGGGCGTCATGGACATGGATCTCCGCTCGGGTGGACTGAACCAGGCGGCCGCCTTCGTGAACGGCCGCACCCTTGGCTCAACTGCGGAAGCCGTTCCGGACATTTCCACTTCGACGCAACTGAATCAGATCACCTCGGAGAGGGACGTCACGCTGGAGCGCCTGAGCCGGGAACCGTTCATCGAGACCGATCCGTCCTGGACCACCCGGATGCGAATCGATTCGGCATTCGCCGCCGGGCCGAACCGGCGGATCACCTGTCAGGCGGCGCGTACGCCTGTACGGAAAGCCTCTCGGACAGGCTGACAACACGATCTTCTTGTGGACGGCGTGAATGATCCGAAATTGTGGGCTCCGCCGCAGGAATCACCCCCCGGCGTCCCGCACCTGGAGGAGTGCCGGCGTCGCCGACCGTTCGAACCCCGGGCCGCACAGACACAAGGAGAACACCATGAGAACGCTCGACAAGATCCTCAGCACGGCGGCCGCAGCGACGGTGCTCGGCGGGGCGGTGCTCGCCTCCGCGGCGCCCGCCTCGGCGGCGGGCCGTAACGGCGTGTGCGAGAGCGGTGAGTTCTGCTACTACTTCAACAGCAACAACCAGGGGTCGGTCTCCGACTTCAC